>JACZYS010000122.1 GCA_022570975.1 Candidatus Zixiibacteriota bacterium
TGAGAAAAAATACTTGGAATGGGCTGAAAAAGGACTAAGTGCCATTTCTTCACAGGTTCAGAGGTCGCCAAACAGTATGACCTCGGCTTTGCAAGCCTTAGATTTTTATTTAAATGACAAAATTGAGATTGTTATTGTGGGCAAAGGAAAAGAAAGAGATGAAATGCTCAAGAAAATATATCAGCAATACCTTCCCAATAGATTAATTGCTATAAGTGAAAACGGCAAAGATCCACTTGGGTTATTTGAAGGCCGAGAATCAAAAGACGGTCAACCGCTAGCTTACTTATGTGTCAACTCGGTTTGCAATTTACCGGTTTCAAAAGCAGCCGAACTAAATGAACAATTGAGTAGGCTTTAGAAAGATAACAAATGATAAAAAAGAAAATGAAATGGATGGGAGGGATGAAATTTGAAGGGACCTCAACCTGGGGACATACCATTGTGGCTGATGCCAACAAAGGAGTGGGCGGAACAGAAGATGGTGTCGGGCCGACCGAGCTGTTGATGTACGCCGTAGCCTCATGCACCGGAATGGATGTTGTTTATTTGCTTAAGAAAATGAAACAGCAGGTAACAGTTTTGGAAATTGAAGTTGCCGGCCACCAAAACGACGACTACCCAAAACCGTTTCACAAAATTGAAGTGGACTATATTTTTTCCGGCAAAGATTTAGACCTCTCAAAACTGGAAAGAGCAGTAGAGTTATCTCAGGAAAAATACTGCGTTGTAAGCCAGACCGTAAAAGGGATGGCAAATATCAAAACAAGTATTTCAATTGTATAAAAAGGAGAAATAAAATATGCAGGAATTAGGATATACACTTGTCTCAAAAAAATCATTTGATGAAGTTTCAGACAACCTTGAAAAAAACTCTGCTGAAAACCAATTCAGGGTTTTAGCAGTACACGATGTCCAGGAGACTCTTGAGGAAAAGGGATTTGAAAGGGACGCTTTGAAAATTATTGAAATTTGCAATGCCGGATTTGCATACGAAGCACTTGAAAAAAATATTGATGTAGCCATGTTTATGCCCTGCCGCTTTACAGTTTATCGGAAAAACGATGAAACAGTTGTAACTCTGGCAAGACCAAAAATGATTTCTGAAATGCTGCCTGACTCAGGATTAGATAACCTTGCTACTGATGTTGAAGAACGTTTGATAAAAATAATGAAATTATCCATATAAAATAAACTCATAATTCTTCTGCAACAACAACAATTCTCAGTCAGTCTTTCTGAGCAGAATTAAATCCGAAGCAATCTTAAAATCTTTTTTATTTTGAATCCGTATTATTTCAGCTTTTATTTAATTGATAAACAGAAGTTAGAGATGAATATTCTTGTAAATGAAAAGTAATACTAATAATTACGATTACCAAATTGTAAAGGACAGATCATGGAAAATATAGTCTGGATATGGCTGGCTGTAGCACTGATTTTTTTGATAATGGAATTACTTTCCCCAACTTTTATTTTTGTTATATTTGTAGTGGGAGCAATTGCTTCAGGTGCATTTAGTTATTTTATGCCGGATGAAATTTATTGGCAGCTGGGAATTTTTATTGGAGTTGCTGCATTGCTTCTTCCCTTCAGTAGAATGCTGGCCAAAAAAATCACCAAAGAGTCACCACAGAAATCAAATGTTGACGCCTTAATTGGTCAGACTGCAATAGTCATTAAAGAAATAGACCCTGATTTAGGCGGGCAGGTCAAAATTGGCGGTGAAACATGGCTGGCAGAAGCAGATGAAAAAATTGATGAAAATGGGAAAGTTGAAATCATATCAATTTCCGGAACTAAGGTTCATGTAAAGAAAATAGAAAGTGAGGAAAACCAATGACCACCGTACTTATATTTATTTTTGTTGGAGCCGTATTTGTTTTTATTCTGGTGGGTTTATCAATAAGAATTATCAGGCCCTTTGAAAAAGGACTGGTAGAAAGACTGGGAAGATTCCAGCGGTTGCTTGACCCCGGACTCAATATGATATTCCCGTTTTTTGATTCGGTTCAGAAGATTGACATGAGAGAAGTAGTGCTGGACGTTCCATCTCAACTGGTCATAACAAAAGATAATGTCAGTGTAGAAGTTGACGCTATTATTTATGCTCAAGTCACAGACCCGGTGAGAGCCAAGTATGAAATAAAAAATTATATACTGGCCGCTACCAAACTGGCTCAAACAAATCTAAGAAACGTAATCGGAGAGATGGATTTGGACTCCTGCCTCTCTTCACGTGATAACATAAACCTTCAGCTTCGCTCTGTTTTAGATACGGCAACAGATAAGTGGGGAGTAAAAGTAAACAGAGTTGAACTGCAGCGGATAGACCCGCCTCGTGATATCACCGAGGCAATGAGCCGTCAGATGAAAGCAGAAAGAGATAAAAGGGCAACTATTTTAGACGCAGAAGCATTGAGACAGGCAGACATTACCAAAGCCGAAGGATACAAACAGGCTCAGATACTCTCTGCCGAAGGTGAAGCCGAAGCGGTAAAGAAAATAGCCGATGCCGAAAGATATAGGCAGGAGACAGTGGCCTTGGGCGAAGGGAAGGCCATAAATACCGTTTTTAAGGCGATTCATGAAGGAAAGCCTGATGAAAAACTTATTACTCTTAAGTATCTTGAAATGCTTCCAAGATTGGCTGATAATAAAGCCAACAAATTGTTTATTCCGTACGAAGCAAGTGCCATGATATCATCTCTGGCGGCTCTGGTAGAGGGAATCAAAGGGGATACATCTACATCCAACCAAGTTGAAGAACCAAATTCCACTTAAAAAACAACAGGCATTAAAAAAGCGGCTCATGATTTCATGAACCGCTTTGAATATAGAAATAATCTACTTACTCAACTTTAAACTGTGCCACCAATTCCTGCATATTGTTGGCATTCTTGCTTAGCTGTTCAGCTGCAGCGGCAGACTGTTCTGCTCCTTTAGAGTTTTCTTCGGTGATGGTTGAGATATGTCCAACGTTCTTGGAAATCTGTTCAGCGGCTGCTGACTGCTCATCAGAAGCAGTTGCTATCTGCTGAATCATATCCATTACACGTTGTGACATATTAACAATCTCATTAAGGCTGTTACCAGCTTTGTCGGTTAACTCACGACCTTTTTCAACTTCGGTTGTTCCCATTTCCATTCCCTTAACAGCTTCAGTTGTTTCGTCCTGAATACCCTTAATCATTCCGGTAATTTCGTTAGTAGCCTTACCGGTTCTTTCGGCCAGTTTTCTGACTTCGTCAGCCACAACGGCAAATCCACGACCCTGCTCACCGGCACGGGCAGCTTCAATAGCTGCGTTTAAGGCTAACAGGTTAGTCTGGTCAGCAATATCATCAATAACACCGATAATTTCACCTATCTGGTCAGCAGAAGTAGCCAGCTTGCCAATAGACTCAGCAGCTTCACTAACTACATCAGCAATCTTCTGCATTCCCTGGATGGTATCAGAAACAATCTGTCCACCCTGAGTAGCTGTCTCAGATGCGTTTTTGGAGATATCAGTTGCTTCGCCAGCACTCTTAGAAGCTTCAACAATAGTTGCAGTCATTTCTTCTATTGCAGTAGAAACCTCATTAACCTGAGAGGATTGATCCTTGGATGAATTTGACATCTGTAAAGCCGATGATGAGATTTCATTTGCTGCTGAGGCTACTTCTGCAGCATTTGTACCCATTTTACCTATTGATTCGATAAGGTTTTTGTTCATCTTGTTGAGCGAGTTACCAATCTTACCCTTACTCTCCAGAGTGCGTTCAATGGATTGCACAAGAAGACCAATTTCATCTTTGGTAGAGATACCAACAGATTCGATTTCAACTTGGGTGATTTCCTGTGTTAAGTCATTAGCAGCAATCAACTCAACAATCTGCGTAAAACTCTCGAATTCATTGTTCATTTTTTCAGTCAATTCGACAATCTTGTTAATTGGTCGAGAAATACTGCGAGAGATTAACCAGCCAATCACTCCGGCAACAAGCAAAGCGCCTATTCCAATAATCAGAAGGAGATTAAAGGCGGCGTGTTCGGTGTTCTCAGCTTCTATAGAGACTGAATCTAAGTGATGCTCAACACTAAGTAACAGTTCTTCAATATGAAGGGTCAGATCTTCTGCTTCAATTTCAACTTTTTCGAACATTTCAATGAAGCGATGATCTGAAGTGCCGCTAGTTTGAACTAAGGCAATGAGTTCTTCGGCGTGAGCAGTAAACTCATCATGCTCATTTTCCAAATTCTTTATGGTGGATCCGAAGTTAGTCGAAGCCAAAATGGGATGAGCTGTTACAAACTCGTCAGCTTCTAACAATTCGTTTTTTGCTTTTTCGTCAAACTTGTGGAAAGTAGCTATTCGATCCGGATGGAGATCGATAAGGTAGGCGTTTAGGGCAAGCTCACCTTCTAATGAGTGCGTTTCAATTGCTACTATTTTCTCAGTCAACGGGATATAAACTTCGGCAATATTCTCGATTGCCGTACCGAGTTCCCCCATTTTTGATTCTGATATGCCAATTGAAATGCCAAGCAACACCACTACGATTGCAAATCCGGTAAGTATCTTTGTGCCTATTTTCATATGCGGGAGGAATTCTCCGCGTTCATTCTTATTCAGTCCATACGCTACCGCTAGAATAAGAAGTACAAAGAAGGATATCCAAAACCACTGAGAGTCTAAGATTGAGGAAATTCCTGCATTGTGAGTTACGGTTATTGCGGCAGATGAGGCACTTTTGTTAGTAGTTGAACGAGTCGCAGCTTTGTGTGATGAACCTGATGTACTTGAAGAACCATGTGAATTTGAAGAACTCTTAGACATAGCGGCAGTAGTTTGAGCACCATGTCCGCCACCGTGGCTGGATGATCCAGCATTAGCCTCTTCGTGTCCACCACCGGCCATAGCGTTCATAGCCCGCTGTGGATTGGACTCGACACTTGAGAGTATCTGACCAACCTTATATTCAGGCAACCATTTGATAGTTCCTGTTCCGACATTGTATATTGCACCTACTATTTTGACAGTGCCGTTCTTGACTGAATTCCTGGTTGAAGGACTGAGCATAAACAAGTCCTCAATACCCTGCCAGACATTTTCCTCAATTGCGTAAGGAATAATTGCGTCGCCATGGATGTTGGGGTGATTCGCCATAGCTCTTTCCACAGCTGGTTGAATATTATCAACAAGCGGCGGAATATTTCGCTCTAGTGCGTGGCCAGTGCCAAGCACAGCATGTGTCACTGCTGTAACCGCACCACACTGGGTATGACCCAATACGACAAAAACCGGAGTATTGACATGGGCTATTCCATACTCGATAGATCCCACTTCATCAACATCACAAACATTACCTGCTACGCGGACAACAAAAATATCCATGATGCCGGCATCAAACAGACGTTCTACCGGTACTCGAGAGTCAGAGCAGGCAATAACGGTCGCATATGCGTGGTTACCCTGATTTTCACTTCCTGCTTGAACCAATCGTATCCCATTGGTATGCGGATGATTGCTTTTACCATCAACAAACCTCTGATTGCCCTCTTTAAGCTGGTTCAGAGATTTCTGCGGACTGGGCTGTTTGGCACTTATGACGCCAGGAGCGGCCATAACAAAAGCCATTACTGCGCATGCGGCCAAACTGTTCTTTAAGATCTGAAACAATTTCATTGTTTAATCCTTATTTTAAAAAGTTCATTTATTTTTATTCGTTTCATATTCAATTAGTACTAGTTACTAAAACTTGAATAGTGTGTTCAAAAATAGCATGCTTTGAGTGTCTTCGGTATCATCCTGAAAGCTCGTGATTCGGTAGTTGAGAGCCATCTTGAGACTATACATAGGTTTGCTCTCCAGTCCAAAAACTACGAGGGTTTCGCCATCGTCTGCCTTGTTCTTATTAGGATCGTACTTATCGACACGACCAATAATTGCCAGATTTTTTAGAAAATGACTGTTAGTTAATCTGTAAAAGTAGTAAGCTCCAAAAAATGACAGAGCTTGCTTCTTATAAGCAGATTTTTCAGGACCCTTTCCGATTGTAGCAAAGTTCAGGTCAAAGCCAAAATCGAAAGTATGATCCCATACAAATGCACCGCCTACGGAAAAAATCTGTCGCTTCCAATCAGAAGCCGACACGGATGTTACTGTTGTATCCCACGGGTCCACCGAATTGTCAATCGTCACCAGGTCATCAAGATTCATATTTTGAGTGCCAGTGTAAAACTGCATCAGAAGAGAAGAGTTCTTGAAAGAATGAGATGCCTTAAAAGGAGTCAACAGCGTGACAATATTGAAGTCCTTATTACTGTTGAGTTCCCCAATTTGTGAGTAGCTCGTTCCATTCAGCAAAGCCAGCTTTACAAAACCAAACTTTGACTTAGGTCCGAACCCTACGGTTGTGGAAAAACCAAGGTCTGATGATGTTAGTAAATGATGCAAGTCACCGATTGTTGGTGCTGCATAGCGCCTGCCCCACAGTTTGTTCATATAATCTATATACTCAGTCGGCTGAAGACCAAAACGGAATCCCATAATCCCTTTACCAAAGGCAGGCTTCCAGTCGAAATAGGCATACTTGAGAATGATGTTGTATTTTTCATCGATTGTTTTGAGGTCTGTGGTAACTCGAACGGCTGAGTGATCAGAAAGTTTCGACCGTACGGTCAAATAGGCGCGAGACAGCGCGAATTCACTATGACTATCTTCGTTGTCCGATATATTCACAATACCGTGACTGTATAACTTGCCATTAATCGTTGTTGATGAATGCTTCGCGGCACTTTTGTGTTGTTTCTTTGGATGTGCATTGGTAGACTGATGTTGACCTTCCATCAACCCATGAACATCATGAGATAGTTCTTCCAATCGTGCACCTAACTCTTCAACCTGCCGATTAGCTGCAGGAGAACTCGCATTATTTATTGATGCGAATTGCGTACCCTGCTTTTCAAAATATTTCTCAAGTTCCGCCACCTGTGCCCGAAGTACCGACAGTTCATTGACGATTTCGACAAACTGTTCTTCACTTATGCCGGTGGTCACTTGCCCATTGGCGGACATTTTACTTTTTGAGATAGTTGACTTCAATTCAGAGAATTGCTGTCTACGTTCCTTTTTTTCCTGCTCAATCATATTTTTGAGATTGCTCTCAATTTTATCAACAGCGTTGAGAAGGACATCGAGGTCCTGGGCAACTGTCGATTGTCCCATAAACATGACCACCATCAATGTGGCTATGAGCACTCGTATTGAAGTGATTTTCATTGTTTTCTACTCCCTTTCTTGTAATTCATTTCTTGTCATCATTGAATGCAGTTCCGTTCAAATTTTCGAACTTGCAATCAACAATTCATTTTTTTTGTACTAACCTGTAATGCCAATCTTCCTAATTTCCTCCTTTTAATGTTTTCCTCTATTTTGTTTAAAAATGTCTATAATTGAAATTGTCATTTTACATGTACCCAGCTAGAAGGCCAGCTCAAAGCGAGTTCCCATTAATAATGCATTCTTGATAGTTGGATCAGTGCCCGGATTGATTACATACTGCAGATCAGGATGGATTGCAAATTGAGGCAACAGTTGGAGATTGTAACTAAATTCCAAAACTATTTCTGAATTCTCCACAGGAGTACCAAGATCATTCATCGCCCGCTTATAATTCCCACCATTGAAAGCGGTCGCAAACGCCAATCCAATCTGGTCCTCATCTCGACCAGATATCAGGCCGGTGTAAACCAACCCACCGCCAAAA
>JACZYS010000123.1 GCA_022570975.1 Candidatus Zixiibacteriota bacterium
GTGTACAGAAGAAAAAATACGCCCAGGAGGAGTCGAACCCCCAACCTTCTGATCCGTAGTCAGACGCTCTATCCAATTGAGCTATGGGTCTGCTACCCATGCACTTACGTAATACTAATCACGCTTGTTTTGTCGCTATCAGATGACCTTTTGCTTCAAATTAATATAATTAATATTATCGGCAGTGCAAGTATAAAATGTAATGGATGAAATAAACTACGTTAGTTATTTGAAAGGTGTCGATTCACTGGACGCTTCAAATTCACACAATCGTTTATATTTATGTTTGAATCGTTTGATTACACTAACTCCCACTAAAACCCAATTGAGAAATTACAGCGCCCCCCCATGAGCACTCCAGGGGGTGGGGGGTGGTTATATATAGTTCCTTGCCTCACTCTAGATTTTTTCAAATCGTTCAAATATTAACAGGTTATGGTGTAACGCCTCCGTTTGTAGTATGCAAGATGGTTCCATTTCTGCCAACTGCCCAACCAACATCAGAACTTATGAATACTGCATCCAACAATTGTATAGAGCTATTCACATATTGTATTGTCCAGGAAATTCCGCCATCTGATGAATGTTGAATAAACTCTCCACCTGTTACAAATATACTGGTTCGATCTTTCATAAAAACTTTGCTTCCAAACATAGTATAGCCTCGCTTCTTGTAAATAAGAGACCAGTTCTGACCACCGTCTGTAGTTTCATAGACCCTATCATGCCAATCCGGAGGACCAGACCCTTCAACGTATTCGAAACTGCTAGACGTAATCAGTCCGAATTTTTTATTAAGTAAAGACATGCCAAAGATATAAGTACTAGGTGTCTCCCATAGAACTATCCAGCTCAATCCTCCATCAATTGAAGTAACAACTTTGCGAAGACCGAGAATTCCCAGACCCCTTTTCTTATCAACAAAATTCAGGCTGCTTAGCATTCTGAAGTCAGGAAAAGAATCTTCGGTCCAGTGTCGTCCTCCATCAGTCGTTAATAAGAAAATAAACTCCTTACGCCCTGCTATCCATCCTGTCAGGCTGTCCAAGAAAGTTACTTCTTCCAATTTTGAGGAAGTACCGCTGTTTTGAGCAACCCATTTTCTGCCACCATCACTTGTATGCATAATGGTTCCCTTACTGCCAACAGCCCAGCCGTTTCTTCTATCAACGAAATCCACGTCGCGTAAAGTATCGTCGCTGCCGCTTTCTTGCTCATACCAGTTGGCACCCCCATTCTTGGTATTAAGAATCACGCCATTTACACCTACCACCCAGCCATGTCGTTCATCCACAAAATCAACTGCTGTAAAGATTGTTCCTTTTACTGGAGATTCCTGCTCTACCCAGCCTATAGCTTCTAAAGGTTGGGTATCCGAGTCAAAAGGATTTTTTCTAGAACATGAAATAGAAAAGAACAAAACTGAAATCAAAAGAAGGCTAATAGAATTGTACATTAATTTACACATGACAAATTACCCCATTTTTGGATTCTTGTTAGCTTTACTCAAATAATAACAGTACGCAATAGGCGAAGTAATCCTTTCTAGTGGACACTTTGATGATAAGGAAATAAAAGAATTTGTCAATCTATTTTTGAATGAGGCTGAATCATAATCAACCCCCCCACGAGCACCCCAGAGGGTGGGTGTTATTGTGACCACTCTATATTTCTTGTTTGCATGTCTCAAATTTAGTCTCTCTTTAGAAAAAATAGATAATCTTATTGGCATTATATAAGTTTTTTAATCATTAGTAATTTAATACGCCCAGGAGGAGTCGAACCCCCAACCTTCTGATCCGTAGTCAGACGCTCTATCCAATTGAGCTATGGGCGCATTGTGGCCTGTATTATAGTCACTTGATGAGAATATTGTCAACTGATTTTGTAGTCGTGAAATATTCATTCGACACTCTCAGGGTGACAGAATTTTAGATAGTAAGTTACGAACTAATTAAATGAGGGCAACGTTCAGAAAATTACTGGTTAAGGTAAATTATCAAACCAGCTACTACTATGAAAATAGCAAAAATGCCGTAGATAAAGAGCTTATTGGGTGGACTTGCCGGAGCCGGATCCTCCTCTTTTACAAAAGTTGTGCCTTCTCCCTGAGGATGAGTGAAACTAGGTCTGTTCTCATTTATCATTTGCAGAGCTTTATCTTCGGCATCAAGCAGTTCCGACGTTTCTTCAGGAAAAGTTATCAGGTCAATTTCTGCCCGATCGGTCACTTCAACATCTTCAATTTTTAATGCAATGACGGTTGAGTTGTCACTACCGCCTTTGAGATTGGCAAGGTCAATAAGTTTTGAGGCAATTGTCCTGATATCACCATCGGCCATTTTAGCCGTTTCAAAAATTTCTTTATCATTAGCAAACCCACAGAGTCCATCGGAACAAATAATATAAATATCTCCGGCTTTCATCTTTATCTGCCGGTAATCAACTTCTACGGTATTCTTAACTCCCAGGGCCCGGGTAATTACATTTTTTCCGACAAAGGAAGAGACTTCTTCTTCGGTAATACTTTTTTCTTTCTGGATTTCTGATACCCAGGAATGGTCAACGGTAAGCGGAGCCAGTTTATCATCGGCTAATAAGTATGCCCGGCTGTCACCAACGTGAGCAATTGAAGCACAGTCATCAGTCAATGATATGGCCACAACTGTTGTTCCCATTCCTGCGTGGGATGGGTCATTGGTTGCTTGATTATGTATTTGTCTGTTTGAGAGTCTTATTGCTCTCACCAGAAGTTCACCATCGACAGGGAGATCTGCTCCCGAGGCAAGGGCCTCATTGGATAAAACTTCTTTGCTGAAATCTTTGAATACCAAACCAATAGTTTCTGATGAAGACTGCGAGGCAACTTCGCCGGCCTGGTGTCCGCCCATTCCATCGCAGACAGCAAAAACGGCACGGTCGTCATCAATAATGAAGTTATCTTCATTCCCTTGACGGACCAACCCTATATCTGTTTTTCCGTATGATCTAAACTGAAGCGGCAAAAGTTAAGTTTGTCCTTCCCCTAGCCATTAATAAAATGGCACTTTCCAGAACCACATTTCCAGAAAATCTTTGCTGTATTCATAAACATCATTGCTCTAATAAAATCTCAAGTATTCAGCCATTAATAAAATGGCCCTTTCCGGAATCATATTTCCAGAAAATATTTGATGTATTCATTAACTTCATGGTGCAATTAAATTCCAAGTATTTTGGGCATTTGTGCATATAATAAGATAACTATTCCGCATAACATTTACATTATCGGGAATATTTTCACCAATAACAATAAAAAACCCGGAGATATTCCGGGTAATTTATTCTAATTCTTGAGGCATTGGATTATTTGAGGAGAACCATTTTCTTGCTCTGGGCACCATATTCTGAGACGATACGATAGAAATATACTCCGCTGGCGAGGTTTGAACCGTCATATTGAACATTAAATTCTCCGCCGGATTTTGTCCCCAAATTGATATTGTCAACTATTTGCCCCAATAAGTTTATAACCTGCAGACTTACCTCAGATTTCCCCGGAAGGGCAAATGGGATGGTAGTAGTTGGGTTGAACGGGTTAGGATAGTTCTGGTTGACTTCAAATGAGCTCGGAAGTCCGGCAATTTTGTCATCATCAATGTCGGTGATGAGATTAAATAAGTTAAAAACCGCTCCGAAAGAAATTGTAGTATCAAAATAGGAGAAAATACTTATGTCAATCAAATCAGAAGTATCAATTGCAGAAATTGGAATTATTACATCCAAATCAAAATATCCGGTGTCAGTTGGTGAAAGCACTAATGAATCATTTACAGATAATGACCAACCATTGAACGAGAATGTTGCCATTCCAAAGATATCAGAAAAATTGCCGTCATTTCTTATTCCAATTGAAAACCTGACCGTGTCTCCTTCGCTTCCTGATTGTGCCGTAGGTAAGTCAACAATTGAAAAAGCATATGTAGTATCGGTTACCGAGAGCAGTTCAAACGAGCCGCTGAATGTCTGAGAGGGATCAATCTGTGAAAAAACAGTATATGAAATTGTATCCATCAGCCTGTTTGATAGCGCCGGTAAGGTTACATCCATATATACATAGGCGGTATCTCCGGAGGAGTTAAAGACAGTATCAACACCGGTGGTTGTCCAGCCTTTTGCCGAGGAGGATGTCAGACCATAAATATCAACAGACGGCCCATCATTTCTGAGTCCTACATAAAAGCGGATGGTACTTCCTACGAAAGCAGTATCTCTGGAGGCAGGTGTTTCCACTACTGTCATGACCGTATTGGTGTCCAGAATAATTGCTATTTGAAGAGTTGAATCAAATCTTTGGGTGGTGTCCAATTTGGAATAGATTGTATAGGAGATAGTGTCATATAGAGTATTGATTGCCTCCGGAACTACCACTTCAAAGGAAAGGTAACCGGTGTCACCAACGGCAACGGTTACAATATCACTTGTAATTGTCTGCCAGTTGTGGGCCGAAGATGAAGCGACACAATAATAATCTGTTATTTGAGCATCGAGGTTGTCGTTTCTGATTCCGGCAGAAAATGAGACCGTATCTCCCGGATTGGCTGCCGTATCTCCCGGAAACTCAATTACAGTAAAATTGATTACCAAAAGGGTGTCATTAATTCCTTTTATAACAAAAGCCATATCGAGCTTTTGGTTCGTATCTAAGTGAGAATAAACAAAGAAATTTATTGTATCAATTTTTTCTGATCCGAATGGTGGGACGATAACATCAAAGCCAACATAGGCGGTATCACCGGGACTCATGGCATATGAGGCCGAATCCTGATCAATTGTGATCCATCCTAAATTGGAGGTGGAAGTAACACCATAAAAATCTACTCCATCCCCTTGATTTAAGACTCCCACAGAAAAAGAGGCGACCGTATCCGGAGGAGTGACAACTATTACGTTCTCAAACGGTAAAATTATGAAATCTATATTTCCGGTAGTCGCAATTGAAACCTGGTTTTGTACTTTATCAGTCCAGGTAGAATCACCGGAGAGATATACGGCATTTCTCCCATTGATTGTTAATGTAATAACATCACCAGTTTCAGCACCTTCATCAACACCGGTCGTGTCTGAATAATCGCCATATACCGGCATGAATCCAAAAATTCCTGTCGAGTCAACTGTAAATGAACCGCAATGAACTCCCTGAGGGTCATAGGCATCAACCACAGTTCCAACCGGGGCCGGGCCGCCGTTAAATGATACGGAACCATAAAATTCCGATGACAAGGGAGTTGGGATTATATCATCAGCTAACAAATTTCCAGCAAAAGGCGCTGACAAAATTAATAAAAGAAAAATGTAATTAAAAAACTTATTCACGGCTCACCCTAAAATATTGTTCTGGTTAGTTAATAAACTAACCAGAACATTAATTTCAATATCAGAATGATAAAACAGGCTTGGGCCTATTTCATCAAGGTCATTTTCTTGGACTCAGTATATTTGTCGGCAACTAAGCGATAGAAGTAAATACCTGAGGCAACGGAGTTTCCATAACTGTCCCTGCCGTCCCAGATTACTTTGTTAGAGCCGGATTCTGCGATTCCGTCAAATGGAACAGCAACAATCTCACCTAAGAGGTTGAAGATTGTAATAGTTGCCTGTCCACTCTTCTGCAAATCCAAGTTGATAGTGGTGGACGGGTTGAACGGGTTAGGATAATTCTGTTTCAGCGAGTAGCTGTCAGGGATTATTTCATTGCCCGGTTCAACTTTGGCGGTCAGATAACCAATTTCAATTACATCACCGTTATTAGTCCAGGTGAATCTCTGGTCAGTTTCTATTGAATTAATTTGGAGATAGAACTCTTCCCCAGAGGTTGCGCCTTCAATCCCCTTTGTTGTTGGGTCATCGGCATAGACTGACATAAATCCAAAGTGACCGTCTTTTGAAAGTGAAAACTGGCCAATCTTCATTCCGTTTTCCCGGTGAGCAGTTACGAGCGCACCGGAAGAAACTACTTTGTTATTTAAAGTAAGAGAAGCGGAATAAATATTTACCCAGCTTGTAGTTTTGATAACATCAGTGTCTTTATCAGCTGCGGCAAAACTGTTCTGGGTTCTCTTGTTAGCAGGCTTTGCCGGTGATGTGCCCAATCCGTCCGGGTAGACGAGAGCGTCATCAACATCTACCTTTACCCAGTAACCGAAACATGATTTCATTTCTGAAAGAGTATTAAATGGATCCTGCCCCGGGAGATAGGTCATTGTCCCACCATCAAAACCTTGAGATACGAGCAAGTTGCTTCCCAGTGATGCCAACGCATCTGTAACTGGCAGGGCATCGATTGGGAGATATGAAACCAGATTCCAACCTGCGGTTACGTCAATTGGGGTAGTAATTGGTACCAGGCTTCCGGTAACTTCCAGAGTTGCCTGGCATCCGGTTTTAACTTTGATCCAGTATCCGCTTAAGTGGTCAACTGAATTAAGAGTCGAGAATTCAGGCAGGGTTGGTACAAATGCCAGACCGCCCTGTTCAAAGCCAAGGACAACTTCTACGCAGTCATATATGCTGGCCATTACCTGAGCAATTTCATCGGTTGGGGAGTCAACTCTCCAGCTGACAAGATTCCAACCTTCTACAAGTACACAGGAATGGACTATTAAATCAGAAACTTCAAGACAGGTTTCAGATTTCTTAGTAGATCTGTTTGAACTCTCCCATCCGGATGCTGAAGCAGGAAGAGAACTGACTGCGAAAGAAATTCTAGCCCGTGGTTCTGATCGAATCGAAAGGGAGTTGGCAGATGTACCAGTTGTTCAGGCAAGGCTTCTTTCTACAATGGGCGAAGCTTATTCCAAGATGTTTTACTTTGAACAAGCAAAGGACCACCTCGATCGCGCGCTGGCGTCGCAGCGTGAGTTGACGGACGGATCCGATAGCGACCTTCTGAATACCTTAGTCAGACGAGCATGGCTAGCTGTTGAATCCGAAGATTACAAGCTAGCTGAAGAACTATACGACGAAATTCTTCCTCCACTCACTGACGTTGCCGCAATGGAATTTCCTGACGAACCATTGTGGAGTGACGTTTTGAACGGTTACGGCGTTTTGCAGTGGTCACTTGGCAACTATCTCCTCGCTATTCAAGTTCTCGAAAAATCGTTAGAAATGGGAGAAGCGCGATACGGACTGGTGCACCGTGATATCGCGACAACTCTCAATAATTTGGCGGTGGTGAAAATGCATGCGGGTTTTCACGATGATGCACTCGCCAATTTCGAACGTTCGATTGAAATCACGGAGGAGTTGCTAGGGCTCAATCATCCTTCGATGGCCAGCACGCTGTCTAACATGGGAATTCTCGTTCACCTTGCCGGTGAAGATCCGCGTCGGGCATATGGTTACCAAAAGCGAGCGCTTGCAATATCAATCGATGCGTACGGTGAAAATAACAAACAGACTGCACGCATTCACTATGGGCTGGGAGTTTCCAAGTCCTATCTTATTAGCGATGCCGAGAATGAAAACGAAAGACAAAAATATTTCCAGGAAGCCATGTTTCATCTGAGCAAAGCTCAAGACGTGTTTGAGCAAAATGAAGGTAGCCGCGACTGGTTAGCGGAGTGTTTTAAGTTCAAGGCTCGCGCAAACAGATCCATGGGCAATCATGCCGCCGCGGTCGATTTGTTCACACTGGCCGCGAAAACTTACCTACAACCAAATACTCATCCGAATTTCCTGAGCGCAT
>JACZYS010000124.1:0-4084 GCA_022570975.1 Candidatus Zixiibacteriota bacterium
GATGTCATTTTGACTCCGAGCGTTTTAGGCGGCGCTCAATGAACACTTGTCACTAGTGTTCAATCGCACTTGAAAAAAGTGCTTTGTTTAATTTTCTCTTTGGTGATTCCGCCCGCATTCGAGGGGAGTGCGGGTGGTTTTTTATTGGTTCTTTTGTAATCTACCTGTAAATTAAAAAATTGAAGGTGAAGGACAAAATGAATTCTCTAAAGAATAAAGTTGTGGTAGTAACCGGAGCCTCTCGAGGCATCGGGGCGGAAATTGCAAAACTATTTGGTCGTGAACAGGCTAAAGTTGTCATCACCGGTAGAAATAGAAAAAGACTGACTCAAAAAGAAGAAAACCAAAACTGCCTTGCGGTCATTTCCGATATCAGCAAAAAATCAGGGATGAAGAAAATTATCACCCTGGCAAGAAAAACATTTGGACGGATTGACATTTTTGTCAACAACGCCGGAGTTGGAATCAATAAGCCGATGATAAAAATCAGTGAAAAAGAGTTTGACCTGATTTATGATACAAATTTGAAATCAGTCTTTTATTCTTTCAAAGAACTGCTTCCAATAATGAAAAAACAAAAATCCGGGCACATCATAAATATTTCATCGATGGCTTCAAGAATCGGTGTGCCCGGAATTTCCACTTATGCCTCATCAAAAGCAGCACTGAATGCATTGAGCGAAGGTGTGGCCAATGAAGTCAGAAGAGACAATATAAAAATCTCTGTTTTGGCCCCGGCCTCTACCGACACCAACATGATGTCCAACATGTCAGGAGAATCTAAGTCACCTTCTAAAGCAAAAAACAAATTGACAGTTACAGAAGTTGCCGAGTCTGTAATTTATCTGGCCAAACAAAACCAAAACGCATGGACATCCATGACCCACTTAAGACCACTGGCTATCAAAAAATAAAAATTACAGAAAGCAGAATGAGCAATAATTCAAAATTGGTGAACAGTCACTACGGTGCAAATAATTTATCGGAAAAAATAAAAACAGCCCTGATAAAAGCAGGTAAAGATACGGGCAACCTCTCCTTAGAAGATATAAGCACTTTTGAGGATTTCCATATCGGCGGCAAAGAGGCCACTCACAAACTTGCTGAGCTGGTAGATTTTACAAAAGATATGAAAGTATTGGATATCGGTTCCGGCCTTGGTGGTCCATCAAGGACTCTGGCCGCTGATTATGGTTGCAAGGTAACCGGAATTGATTTGACCAGAGAATTTGTAGATGCTGCCAAAATGCTGTCTTCATTAACCAACCTTGAGTCCAAAGTGAATTTTATCCATGGAAGTGGCCTTGAAATCCCTGTGGAAGATGGCAGCTTTGATCTGGTATGGATGCAGCATGTCGGAATGAATATTGAAAATAAAGCCGCTCTATATAAAGAGATCAAAAGAGTCTTAATAAAGAACGGACTTGCTGCATTTTATGAAATCTTGAAAGGAAATGATAATCAGATTCACTTTCCGGTTTTTTGGGCGGAAGATAAAAATCTGAATTTTCTCATTACCGAAAATGAAATGAAACAGGCGCTTTCTGATTTAGATTTCAAAGAAATAAAAAGAGAAGATGCAACTGCATACGGTATCAGTCAACTTGAAACAAGGATGGAAAAAAACGAAGATGGTCTACCTCCTTTAACTATGTCTGTAATTGTTGAAAAAGATAATTTTAAAAAAGCAAAAAACGTTCTTTTGAATCTCAAAGAAGAAAAAATTAAAGTCGTTCGACTGCTTTTTAGGTCAATCTGATTTCTCTCTCCTGTTCAAAACAGATAATTCAGAATAAGTCATTCTGCAGAGTTTTTCAGCCTTAAATCAGATTCTCACCAATCTGATTCATTGGCCTGTCTCAGCTAACCCCCTAACCTGCAACAAGTTAAAAAATAGTCTTGAAGTATTGAAGATACTGGTCTGAGTTTTGCTTTTCTATACATCAGATAAATTTGAAAAATCTTAATAACCTTTTTGAAGGGAAATTTATGAAACAGTTCATCCCTCTTTTTCTACTCTCAGCCTCATTATTTGTATCGGGTTGCGACAAAGAAAAAATTGTTCAATCAACTGAAATTATCCATGAGATACAAACAGACACACTCTATCAGGTAGACTCAGTCTTTGTGGAAGACACCACCATAATTTACGACGTCGATACTGTCTTCAATACCGTCTATGATACCGTAGTTCAGGCAGTAGTAACTGCCAATGTCCACTCCGCCTTCACTGCCATGCAGGCTTTCAGCGATGTAAAAGTACTTGAGTTCATTAATACACAATTTCAAATAGAAGATGGATGGGTGTTTTACTTATCACCATTTATGTCTTACGTTGCCAACCCTTCCCTGAATGTCTATGATTTTTCCGGTTATATTGACTACTGGACACTTGACTGGTCGGCATATTATCCGCTGGAATACGGCTGGCGCATGACCTATGTGAGCGGAGACCCGAGTATTCCAAACAACTGGACAATTGAAGATTTACCGGCTATTTCCGGAACATCAATCAAAATTGATACAAAGAGGCTAAAAGAAAATTTAGAATAGCTCTTAACTATCCTAAGACAGCATAGCTATTTTCAACAAAAAGCCCCTCCCTACAAATACTATTCCCCAATTTCTCAAAGGGGAGTAGTATTTTTTTTGGCTGAGACTTACTATATCTGAATGGGAACTATTATGTTATTTGCAGGTTGCAAAAGATGAAATTAAAATTGGTTTCAAACTAAACTAACAGAGGCCCATATGAACAAAAAGAACAAAGTTTTTCAAAAATATAGATTTCAAATTATTTCTTTAGCCGTTATATTACTGCTGACCGGTTTCAAGTTGACTGCCGGTGATGAGAATGAAATATCAGAGGAGACAATGAATACTGAAGACAAAACTTTAGAAAAAGCAACATTTGGTGCCGGTTGTTTTTGGGGTATAGAGGCAGCTTATCGCCAGATTGAAGGAGTTAAATCTACCCAGGTCGGATATCTGGGTGGAACCTTTGATAACCCAACTTATAGTGATGTTTGCAATGATAATACCGGTCATGCCGAGGTGGTCGAGGTGCAGTTTGATCCAAGCAAAGTGAGTTATGAAATGCTGTTAAATGTTTTCTGGGAATCCCATGACCCGACAACACTGAATCGTCAGGGACCGGATATCGGCACCCAATACCGTTCGGCAATCTTTTATCATTCCCGGGAGCAAAAAGAAAAAGCAGAACTTTCAATGGAAGAGATGGATAATTCAGGCGAATTCAAGAACAAGATTGTAACCGAAATCACCGAAGCTTCCACTTTCTTTGTAGCCGAGGAATACCACCAGCAGTATCTTGAAAAAAGAGGCTTATCCAGCTGCAAAATTAAATAGGCATAAAGTCAGTAACAAAAAAAATCAATGAGTAATATCATTGATATTTTTGACTACTTAATTTGACTACATAAATTTCTTGAAAAATTTTAAAATTCCCTGATCCCATCCAACCCTATGAGTCACCCCGGCTTTTTGAATCTCAAGCTCATCTTTATGCTCCAGATACCACTTGTGTGAAGTGATGAGAGCATCCTGATTAGAAAATTTTGATTTCCAACCGAGCTTATCTTCAATTTTCTGCGTTGAGACATAAGAATCTTTATCTGCTGTTCCATAAACCCATTTATAAAGCGGAGAAATTCTCATAAATTCAAACAGAGCCAGAGCCGGCTTTACTAAAACAGCAGGTGTGGGCATCACTCTTGAGCCGTTGCCTGCAAAATCACACAAGGCGCCGACATCTGTTTTTACTTTCTCAAATTCCTGAGCGCCCACGTTAAAATTATCATTGGCTGATTCTTTGGGATGAGTAGCAGCCAAAACTATAGCTTCAATCAGGTCACTAACTTCCAGAAGCTGATACAGATTCTGTCCGTTGCCAATTATTGGGATTCTTTTTCCGGAATCAACCCAGTCATATAAAATTTGAAAAACTCCGAGTCTGGCCGTACCTATGAAAGTTTTAGGTCTGATAATAGGAATACACATTCCTTTTTCTCTGAACTCACGGCAGATAGATTCCCCTTCAATTTTACTTGACCCGTAATGCCCC
>JACZYS010000124.1:4094-7638 GCA_022570975.1 Candidatus Zixiibacteriota bacterium
CCACTCCTATCAGTTTGTCTTCCTCAACCAGCGGATGCTTATCGGGAACGCCATAAACGGCAGTAGAGCTGATGAATACAACTCGCTCCACGTTGCATTTTTCTGCCTGAGTCAAAGTATTTCTCACGCCGCCAATATTGGTCGTTAGTATTTCGTTTTTTCGCCAGAGAGGCAGAGCTGCGGCGCAGTGAATTATGATATCAATTTTGTTGTCATTGATGAGTTTATACATTCCCTCTTCATCGCGGACATCCTGATTTACTAAAAGCAGTTCCTGGTTATATTCATTTTTCAGAAATGGGGCAATATCATTTAGGGCAATAAATGCCGCTCCCTCAGAGGGGAGGTGCTGGGCCAGATGAAGCCCCAAGAAACCGGCCCCGCCGGTGATGAGCAGTCTTTTATTTTCAAGTCTTTTCAAATCAAATTTCTTTCGTATCAGATATATAATTGAAGGAGAATATAGTAAAAGTCCTCAAAATAACAAGAGGCATCAAAATGATGCAACAAATGGTAAAATGAATTCTACAATAGAAATGAAAATTAGAATTCGTTTTCTGCGGTAACTTGGGCTTTTTCTTCATCGGGATGGAGTTTATATTCAAAAATCTGAATCAGAGTTAAGAATATAGCGGCAATAATTGGCCCCATTACTACTCCCAATAAGCCGTACATATATATTCCGCCCAATATTGAAAAGAATAACAAAAGCGGATGAAGCGATGTCTTTCCGGAAATCAACAGCGGTCTGATAACATTATCAACCTGACTAATAACCAAGCTACCCAAGACAATTACTACAATTCCGGCAATATAATTTCCACCAAGAATTAAAATTATTCCGGCTGGTACATATACAATGAAGGCACCAATCAGAGGAATAATGGCAAGAAATGCCATTATAGCCCCCCAAAATACGGCCGAGGGAATCCCAACGGCAGCGAACAATATCCCACCAAGCAGTCCCTGAAGCAGGGCCACCACAAGACTGCCATACATTGTGGCCTGGATAACATCTTTAAGTTTGATGAATGTTACGTCAATTTGTTTTTGCGAGAGCGGCATTAATCTTTTTAGTCGGTGAATAATATCTGAACCATCTTTGAAGAAATAATACATGCTAAAAACCATCAATCCAAAAAAGAAAACGGTTCGGGCGCCATTGGTAATCAAAACTCTTGTCTGCGTGACCAGTGCCTGGGATATTTCGTCAAGATAATCTTTTATAATTGTTTCCATGTTTATCTGTGAAATGTCAAAATAGCTGCCCAGTTTTACTTTCAGGAATTCTACAAAAGGTAAATTAAACAAATTAAAATTTGTTAGCTTTCCTTCCTGTTGAAGCTCATTATACTTGGTGACTGCAGAGGCGGCTTCGTTCACCAGGGCCACAAACAAGTAAGAGATCGGTCCAATAATTAAAAGAATTATTCCAAAGCAGATAGCAACGGAGGTAAGCCCCCTGACCTTTACCTTTTTTAGGAGTCTTTCATAAAGTGGATAGAAGATTATGGCAAAGACTGCAGCCCAGGCTATTGGGATAAAAAACGGAATAATTATCAAATAAAAGAGATAGAAAAAAATTGCGACAATTGTAAAAAAAAGTGAGATTAAGAAATATTCCCGTTTCATATAACAAATATAGTCCTGCGTTTTTTGATTAGACCACTAAAAAATATCAGGCAGGTAAAGACAAGATGGTGGAGCAGCTAACAGCAAGTAGTATAATGCCTTAACAGTGTGCAACAAATGCACGCTTTTCTTTAAAAATCTTGAAAATTTCTATAACTGTTCAAGGAAATAACAGCTGATTATCGACGGGCAATAGTGTGATATCTTAACATGGAATTCTTAATCAAAATTTTATCAAAAAGTTAATCCAATGCAGTTAAGTATCTTAAGTCAAAAGACGATAATAGTTTTAGATAAATATGGGATGAAAAGTGAGTGACATTTTTCGCCCTAGTTGTTAACAACTCAAACAAGGAGTCCAATTATGCCCGCAAGAAGAAAACGTTCAACAAAGCGTAGCGCTTCTAGCCGCAGACGCACTGCTTCTTCACGTAAGAGCCGCGCTCCACGCAGAAGCACCCGGACAAAGGCTCGCACTCGCAGAGCTTCCACCACACGCCGTGCATCAGGTCGCAAATCTTCAACTCCATGGTCAAGAGAAGAAATGGCTTTCATGCGCAAATTTTACAGAAATTATGAAACCGCATGGGTAGCTCGTCAGGTTGGACGCACAGTTTATTCTGTACGTTACAAAGCTGTTGATCTCGGAATCAAAAAAGCCAGCCCTTCCATATGGAGAGGTAATCGTGGAACTGTAACTGCTTTTAAATCTTTTGCCAAATCTGCCGGCAGATCTTCAAGCACTCGTCGCAAAGCCAGCTCACGTCGTTCTTCCACAAAACGTGGATACAGAGCCAGCTCACGCCGTCGTTCTACAACTGCACGTAAAACTTCTTCAAAGAAACGTTCTTCTTCTAAGAGAAGAAGTTCTTCAAAACGGAGAGCTCGTTAGTTAATTAAGAAACTAGCATTTTTCCTCTATAGTGAGACTCGCCAACTAAAATTGGCGAGTCTTTTTTTGTGTACCAAAGCCACTCTTTGTAGATTGATAACCATTATTCCAATCTAAATTTAGATAACTCTTTTTAAGTAAACTTCGTATTTTATCCTTTATTCAATTGGATCTTTTCTTCGTCCTATATCACTTCCAGCCCAGATTCAATTAACCTTACATAAGAATCCTCTCGTGCTTGCTATGAGAAGTACTTGTCTATATATTGATTTTAGCTTAACGACTAAATGCGCCATTAGCTCAGTTGGTAGAGCAACTGACTCTTAATCAGTGGGTCCCGGGTTCGATTCCCTGATGGCGCATTTTTTTATTGTATAAGAACGAGTTAGAAGATTGTAAGTTTGATTTTTGGGTAGTTGTAGGAGTGTGAGATGACCGGAGAGATGGAGGTCAATTACTAATCGTTTATTAGATACACTTTCCTGATGAAAATTGCTACATGGAATCGATTATTTTGCGAACCTCTGCACCTAAAGTTTCGATAGTGTATGGTTTCTTTACGTAAGCTTTTACTCCGAGTCTACAAGCCTCTTTTATTCTATCGGAATCCGAGTAACCACTCACTATGATAATTTTCTGTGAAGGTTTAAATTTAATGATATATATATCTGTAATTTTTGTGGCGTTTGGAGTTGGGCTAATCATTTTTTTATTGGTTTCCGATATGGTTGATATGACTGAAAAAAGGATTAACCTTTTAGGAACGACCTTTTGTGCAGGGCCCTTAGAAAGGGAGAGGGGGACACAGAGCCTGTCCTGAGTCTGTCGAAGGAGGGTGAGGGTTTCTAACCCGCCTAGATAGTCCCGTACACGTGCTCCGGCACTATGATAATCGCCGAGCGCTTCTGCTCTACCATAGCCTGATCGTACTCCTCCCAATCGGGATGTTCTTTGGCCGCCGCTGCCCTGTATACGTCTCTCAGAGCAAGACGCAGCTCCTCTGGATCGGTAACGCCTGGC
>JACZYS010000125.1 GCA_022570975.1 Candidatus Zixiibacteriota bacterium
TAATTGTAAAGTTGCCATCTTTCAACCAACCCGGGTAAGTCGTATCTAGCGAGATTTCAGATTCTGCAAAATCAATGGTTAAGTAATTCTCCTTAAAAAAATCATATCCTAAAAGCCCATCGGCTAAAGCTTCAATTTCTCCCTGTACAGTCGCTTTAAGATCAACTGCGGTAGCGACAACATTTGTTCCGCTTGATTGTTCTCCTATAACGAGACTGTTTAAGAGAAGAGGTAATGGTTCAGAATTTCCTGAGAGTCCGCTTATATTTCTTTGGGGGAAAGTTTTTGTGAACTCAATATTGTTATCAAGGGCAAATTGTTTATCAATATAAATTCTGTCAGAGCCGGTATCCAAAGCAAATTTGGCAGGTATGGTATCATTGATTTTAGCCTCAAGAATGAGCAGACCGTTTCGAAATTGAAATGGAAACGACTTGGCCAGCACAGAAGAGTGAAGTAAACAATGTGAGGACAGAAGAAATAATGATGTGAATAATAAGTTTTTTATGTCCAAGTGGACTCTTGATTCTATTGGTTCACACTCCTGATTGACCGGTGGCTTCGTTATGTTTTTCCAAATCCTGATACTCCTGGCCTTCATCTCCCTGATATTTGGAAGGGCATTTGACCAACAACTTGTCACAGACAAAATGCTCCCCTTCTTTTTTACCCTTTACCACAATTGAAATAGCCTGGTCAAAGTTGCCCGGAATGATGCCGTAATAAACTACGTCCATAGACAGGGCGGTTGTTTTGTCTTTTGCTTCTGGGTCGTATATTGCAAATTCCAATCGATTTTCTTCACTATTAAAATTTACTTTATCAAAATCAATTTTGCCCATCACCTGTACTGTCTGTTTGGACCTCATGGCCTCACTAATTGAGACATAGGCAATAGTTGTATTTACGAAGGCGGTAATTCCTACTATCATGAAGACAACAATAATGATACTACCGATAACATATTTTGAGTTCATTTTATTTCCTCTTCAATCTTTCTAACTCTGCTATCCAGTTTCTTAAGATAAATGAATAAACCAACCCATATTGTCAGGGCTACAAACATTGCAATGTAATTATCTTCCATCTAAGCCTCCTTTTCTTTCTGGAATCTTTCCAGAAAAGAAATTCTATTATCTAATTTAAACATCCATATAAATATAACTGTAAAAATGATTAATGACGAGAAAAAAATCATCCTGACTTCCGGACTCATTGTGAATTTCATGTTTTCATCAATAATTGAATCCTCAGGATGAAGTGACGGCGTAATTCTGGGGACGACAAATACCAGAAAAGGGACCGTGATTGAGGCCATGATAGAGTAAACCGATGCCAGCTGGGCTCTTTTGTGCTCCTCATCCATCGCTCCCCTTAAGGCAAAATATGCGGCATATATCAATAGCAGAATGAAAATGGAGGTCTCTCTCGGATCCCAGTTCCAGAACGAGCCCCAGGTTACTTTGGCAAAAATTGACCCGGTAACGGTGGCCAAAATACAAAACATAAATCCTAATCTGGCGGCGTTTACTGCTCTGTCGTCATCAAGGAGATTCTTTGATTTTAAAAATTTCGCCGAATAGATGGCCGAGATTATAAAAGCAATAACGCATATCCAGGCTTGGGGGATATGGTAGTAGAAAATGCGACTTGATTCGCCAATATTTTGCTGAGGGGCATCAGTAATGAAGCTAAAGACAATCATCGTTGACATTGCCAGGGCTAATATCCATTGCCATGCTGATCTCATTTTGCTGCTCCTTTAGTCATATAACAGAATAAGTAAACCTCTGATTTCATCCAACAAAAAACAGCAAGAGCAATAATATTGATAAAAACTACGACGTAGCTAGTCAAACCAGACGAATTTGAAAAGCATAAATGATGCTGTAAGCATGACTATTGGAAATGAAACCAAGAAGATGAAATCCGGGCTGAGTTGAGAAAATGTCGATTCCAGAAACACTTTTTCGGTTGCCCTGACCAGCACCAGTAACAGGGGGAGCATAATGGGGAAAGATAAAATAGCAAACAATGCTCCTTTTGTTGAGGTTCTGGCCACAATTGCCGCAATAATAGTAGTGGCCGAGCATAAGTCAATTATTCCCAGAAACAATATGAAAGAAAACAGGAGCATATCCCCCTGATATGTATCTGTAAAGAGTAGAAAAAGAGGAGTGATTATTAACATAAGAACAAAGAGGACTGTGAAATTGAACAAGAACTTACCAAAAAAGACCGGTTCGGCTTCGGTGTGCAGCCGCAAAGCCATAGCCGTTCCTGATTCCTCTTCCCTGACAAAAACATGGGCCAGCGATGACATGGCCGAAAAAAAGATGATTATCCAGTATAAAGTTGCACTCAATTTGGGGGGAAGATTGCTCTCTCCCAAAGAAAAGGAAACTACCGTTAAAGTTGTAATCCCGAAAAGCATGATTGAGTTTATTGCATAGCGGGTTCTGAACTCCTGCCTGAAGTCTTTTAGAAATATAGAGATTGCTTTGCTAAGCAAGTGACAGCTCCCTGCCGGCCAAGTTATACTCTTCTTTTTCATTGGTAGCAATGATAAGAATACATTTTCCCCTTAGCTCTTCAATAATATTTCTGACAATAATTTTACCGCTTTCATCAAGATTTGCCGTTGGTTCATCTATTATCATCAGAGCCGGTTTTTTGATTAAAGCAATTATATATTTTAGTCGTTGAAGCATACCGGATGAATATGTAGAAAGCGTATCCATCCCCCGGCCTTCAAGCCCCACTTTTTCCAAAAGAACGTTTATCTCTTTTCCGGTAATGTTAATGCCGCTGATTGATGCAAAAAAGAGGATGTTCTCTTCTGCCGTCAAAGGAGCATAGTAATTGAGATACGGTGAGACAAAAGCTGTCAGGATGCGTTGAACGTCCGTGTCCAATTCTTTGTCATTATGAGAGAAGTTCATCTTTCCTTTATTCGGGATTACTGTTTTCAAAAAGATTTTTGCCATCGTTGATTTACCTGAACCGTTGGGGCCGGTAATGGCCATTGAATCACCGGTGGAAAGAGAAAAGCTGATATTATCAAAAAGTTTCAGCCGTCCGTACCTTTTGGAAAGATTTGTCACTTCAAATTTATACATTGTCGGAAATAAGATTTTTTTCTGACCGAGAAGCAATTAAAATAATTAAATGAGAGCTAATCGGCTCGACCGGTTTAACCGGTTTAACAGATTTGAGCGGCTAAACAGAGATTACTTTTTCTTGATACGGTAGATTCTTTTGACGGGCAGAGTGAAGCGGGTCATGAAATCATCATTTATTTCAATTGTAAATGAATCTTCAAATTCTTGTTCAATGGCATCCTCATGAAGTATAACCCGGCCTTTAACTTTCTCTCCGGCCGGGAGTTTTTCCGGCAATTCAACGTCAAAGAACTCAGACGAAATTTTGATTAATTTCAGATCAAAATCAATTTTGCCGGAATTATAAATTGTAAACGATGATTTTTTTCTGGGTCTTTCTGAAAACTGGGAGATATCTACTTTAAAAGGAATTATTTGAACCGGTTTCATCTCTTCCGGATTGGCAATTGGTTCTGAAAATATTTTCAAAATTACTTTTTCATCTGAAGCGTTAGTTTTAAACGATGGCTTCTTAATGACGTGGCCCCTAAATCTTCTGGTATTATAAAAAACCCTCAGCAAAGTTGAATCTCCCGGGGCTAATATAGAATCTCCGAGCGGAGTTTTTGTACATCCGCAGCCGGGGTCAACATTTGTTATCCTGAGAGTATCAGTGCCGGTTGATTTTATCCAGAAGCTATTATTTATGAGGGCCTGCTGACTGACTATTCCAAAATTAAATTCTTTTTCCGAAACGGAAAATTTGACATCAGCTTTTAAAGAATTTAAGGTCGCAAAAAACAGAAGTAAGAGAAAAACCAGTATAAGTTTATAGTTTACTTTAATCATTTTATTATTTTCTTAACTGTAAAAAACACAATCAATCTATAGTATTAAACAATCGGCTCCATCTTACTTTACTGTAGAAATGTATGGTGTTATAAATAAACATTCTTGGAACAGAAAGTGGGTCTTTGGCAGTTATTTCCGGTGATTTATAGATAGAATCATCCCATGACCAATGGACAATCATGGCTTGCCCCAAAATCAAACTTTTGTGAACATCCCCCCAGAATCTTGAATCGGCAGAATTATCCCGATTATCACCCATCATAAAATATGAATCTTTTTTGACAATATGGGGGCCAAAGTTATCTCTTGGAGGTCTGGGATGGAGACGTTTCTGGCCGTTTCTAAGGGTATCAATAAACCGAACATGTTCCGGGTTTACAAATTCTTTGCCGTTGACAAAAAGGACTTTATTCTTAACAAGAATCGTATCACCGGCAACGGCTATACATCTTTTGATATATTTTGTAACGCCATCACCCGGATAAATAAAAATGACAACATCTCCCGGCTGTGGGTCTCTCAGTCCGGGGAGTTTCCAGTTGGTCAGGGGAACGCTTGAGCCATAAATGAACTTGTTGGCCATCAGAAAATCACCAACCAACAGGGTTCCTTCCATTGACTGCGATGGTATCTTGTAGGCTTCAACAACAGAGGTTTTTATTATGATGGCCAGAACCACGGCAATACCCAATTGTTTGATGTTTTCCCAGACGGAATCGGTGACCGATGGTTTTCTCATATTATTTTTCACTTATTTCTACTTTCATCTGTTTTCTACTGAAAATCAATAAATTAGTTTCAAATATCTCAGTTATATGCCGGTAAATAGTCTGACGATATCATTATAAGTCACGAAAATAATTAATGAGAACAGGACCAGCATCCCCACCTGTTGAGCCATCCCTCTGGCTTTTATTGATATTGGTGAACCCTTTATTTTTTCAATAGCCAAAAAGACCAAATGTCCGCCATCCAGAACCGGTATAGGCAAAACATTCAACACGGCCAGATTTACCGACAATACAGCCATCAGCAAGAACAGATAGAACGGTCCATTTCCCCTCTCAATTTGGCAATAAAAACCGGACCGCCCAAATTGTCTGAAGAGATTTGGGTAGTTACAAGTCCTTTGAGAAAGAGAAAAGTTCTGACTATCATACCATTGGTCTCGGCGATTCCAAAAGCTGCTGACTCAAAAAAACCAAAATTCTCAAACCTGATACTGGACTTTAGACTGAAGCCAATTCTTCCAACAGTATCAATGGTGCCGTCTTCTTTAGTCTCTTCAACTGATTGTGTTGTTAATTCCGCCGTGAAAGTCTCTTTTCCTCTCAGCCAGGTGATTTCTATTTTTTCTTCAACTTTTGCACCGATAATATTTCTTAAACTGTCAAAGCTGTTTATTGGAATCCCGTCTATGGCAATTATCTGATCTCCAATCTCTAATCCGGCCTTTACGGCCGGCATGTCTTCACCAATGGCGCCGATAATTATCGGGTTGTCAACAGGGATTGGTTTTCCCCAGACAAAGGTTATGGCAAAAAACAGAAATATGGCTAACAAATAATTCATAAATGGTCCGGCAATAATGACTGCCGCTCTTTGTCCTACGGTTTTGGACATGAACTCATCCGGTGACCCGGTTGATTCATCGTCCGGGTTTTCACCGAACATTTTTACATAACCGCCCAAAGGAATGAGGCCTATGCAATAAGTTGTGTCGCCGATTTTCCTTTCAAAAATATTTGGCGGAAAGCCCAACGAGAATTTTTCAACTTTAATACCTACTTTACGGGCTACAAGAAAATGCCCCAGTTCATGAATGAACACCAACACCCCCAAAACAAAAATAAACGACAGAATTGTTATCATACCAGATTTCCTACTAAATTTTCAGCTAACTCTCTTGTTTTATAATCAGTTTCTAAAATATTATCAAGCGATGGCCTGGAAACAACAACAATCTTCTGGAGACAGGAATCAATTGTATCAGCTATTTCCGTAAAGCTAATAGCCTCGTTCAAAAAAGCGTCAACGGCTATTTCATTGGCGGCGTTGAAAATTGCCGGAGCTGTGCCTCCCACTCCGGCCGCCTCAAGGCCAAGTTTTAAAGCCTTAAATTTTTGTAAATCAGGATTCTCAAAAGTCAGCTTTCCGGTTTCGGCTAAGTCAATTGCCCCGTACGAAGACTCTACTCTATCCGGCCAGAACAAGGCATAACTGATGGGGAGTTTCATATCCGGCTTGGAGAGCTGGGCGATAACCGATGAGTCAACATACTCGACCATCGAATGAATAATTGACTCAGGATGGACAACCACTTTAATTTTTTCAACCGGAATATCAAAAAGAATGACCGCTTCCATTATTTCCAGAGCTTTATTGGCTAAAGTAGCCGAATCAATTGTAATTTTATTTCCCATATTCCAGGTTGGGTGGTTGAGAGCCTGCTTTAAGGTGATTTTCTCAAATTCTTCCTTTGGAAGTTCTCTAAAAGGCCCGCCGGAAGCTGTCAAAAGCAGTCTTCTAATCTCTGTTTTTTTACCGGAGGCCAGGGCCTGCCAGATAGCAGAATGCTCGGAATCTATCGGAAGGATTTTACTTTTATGTCTCTTAATCAATTCCGGAAAAAGCGGCCCGCCGGTTACCAAAGATTCTTTGTTGGCCAGGGCAAGCAGTTTGCCGTTTTTCACCGCCTCCAAAGATGCCAGCAGACCGGCCGAACCAACAATGGCATTGATTATTATGTCTGCCTCGCTTAAAGCGGCCAGTCTTATCAGCTCTTCTTCTTCGGTGAAGATTTCAACTTTTGACGAACTAAGTTCGTTTTTTAACTCTTCGAATTTGTTGCTGTCTGAAATATGTAAAAAATCCGGCTGAAATTTGCGGTATTGCTCGGCTAATAACTGAGAATTGGAATAGGCTGAAAGAGCCAGAACATTAAACCTGTCCGGGTGCATTGCGACAACTTCTAAAGTTGATTTTCCAATTGAACCGGTGGAACCCAATAGTACTATATTTTTTTTCTTCATATTTTATATCTGTGTCATTTAACGCAATAACTAAAAAGTAGTTTCAATTTATACATTAATTAAAACGGCGGAGCAAATTGCTCCGCCTTATTAATCTTAGAGTATAATTCAATCTAAATCTTGTTGCCTTCTGAATCAGAAACAAAAGCTTCCCTGATATAGACATCTGATACCGGCTTTGTTTTATTCCCTCTGGAATTAAATCCCAATTCTACTTTTCCAATGGAATGAAGAACGTCGTATCCTTTAATTAGTTGTCCAAAGATAGAATATTCTCCGTCCAGAGATGCAGTCGCTGAATTTCTAGCAAGACAGATAAAAAATTGAGTTGAGGCCGAGTTTGGATTGTTTCCAAATCTTGCCATTGAAAGAGTGCCTTCCTGATGGAGAAGTTTACTAAACTCTGAATTTAAGTGATATAGGGCTTTTCCGCCACCAGTTCCGGTTGGGTCTCCACTCTGTATCATAAAATTGGGTACAATTCTGTGGAAGATTAGTCCTGTATAAAATCCTTCTTTAGTTCTGGCTGCGAATGAATCGGCATGCTGGGGGGCAACATCACGATACAATTCCAGGGTCATATTACCATAATCAGTCTGGATGGTAACAAAAGTGTTTGAACTGTCCCT
>JACZYS010000126.1 GCA_022570975.1 Candidatus Zixiibacteriota bacterium
GGAAATTGAGGATCGAGAAGATCGATTTCTTGATTTCGCCGGCGTAGGAGGTGCCGCCGATCAGCACCTCGCGGGTGGCGAAATTGGCGACGATGAAGACATCGCTGCTGGTGCCGTCACGCTCGGGGTCGGCCTTGAAGCTGGGCGCCTGGATGACCGTGAATTGCGGCTTGAAATCTTCCAGATCGCCCGCGGGCGGCGTGATGAACATGTTGCGGGCGAACAGGCTGTGCCAGGCGGTTTCGGTTATCACCCGCACCGCCAGCCGATGATCCGCCGAGGCCCCGGCGTAGCAATCCTGCACAAAAAGGTCTTTGCCGTCTGTAAAGTTCTGCATTTTCTCAAAAAGAGTATCAAATTTTTCTGGTTCAAAAGGGCGGTTATGTTTTCCCCACCAAATGTCGGCCTCACTCGAAGATTCTCTTACGATAAATTTGTCCTGTGCCGAGCGGGCCGTATGCTGACCGGTGTTGACCGAAAAAGGTCCGGATTTTGATATGTGTCCTTCGCCTCTGAAAACTGCTTCTTCGTAGAGAGACTCTGTCGGCAGGTTCCAGTAAACGGCGGCCGGATTGTTAAAGCCGACAAGTTCCAAGGTGTTAGAGCTTTTTAAATTTAAGGCCGATTCAAAGGCCGGGGATTTTCTGTTATTATTCTGACCCAACCAGGGTGCCTCCTATTTCTAATTATCTTGCCTCAAAAAAAGGCGATTATTATTTCATCCAATATATTTTACGTCAATAAAGCAGTTATTGCTGCCGCATCAATTATATCATCTTCAGTGCATCCTCTTGACAAATCTGAGGCGGGCCTGGCTAGTCCCTGAAGTATAGGGCCGATAGCTCTGGCATTGGCCAGTCTTTCTGTCAATTTATATGCGATATTTGCCGAATTTAAATCCGGGAAAATCAAGACATTGGCATCTCCGGCAATAGTAGAATCAGGTGCCTTCTTTTGAGCAATTGACGGAATGAGAGCGGCATCGGCCTGAAATTCTCCGTCAACTATCAGCTCCGGTTTTCGTTTCTTTACAATCTCAATCGCTTCAAATATCTTTTCAATCTCCTTATGTCTGGCCGAGCCTTTTGTCGAAAAAGAGAGCATAGCCACTTTTGGTTCAATGTCAAGCAACTTTTTGAAAGTCTTAGCTGAGGCGATTGCAATCTGGGCCAGCTCGCCAGAATCGGGGAAAGGAATGACGGCACCGTCGGCAAACAGAAGTGGATAATTATCTGTCTCTCTGAAATGGGGGAGGATCATTAAGAAAGAACTTGAAATTGGTTGAGATTTTTCCTCGGTTCCAATCAGCCGGACAGCGGATTTAATTACTTCTCGGGAGGCAAAAACAGAACCGGCCACAGAGCCATTGGCAACATTTTGACGCACCATCATGTTGGCAAAATTAAGCGGCTCAAGCAGGGTCGTTTTTGCATTGGTCTCACTAATGCTTTTATGTTTTCTGAAGTCAAAATATTGGGTGGCAAAGATTTCAGTCAGTTCAGATGTTTGAGGATCTATAATTTCGATTTCAGTAATTTCAACCCTAATTGAATCAGCAGTTTTTCTGATTTCATCTTTATTGCCGACAAGTATTGGTTTTGCAATTTCAAGTTCTGAAATCTGATGACAGGCTCTCAGAATTCTTGGTTCGGTCGCTTCCGCAAAGACAATTGTTTTGTCCAATGTTCTTGCTCTTTTTCTTATTGCTGCAATTGGGTCAGTCATATATTCAATTCTCTTTAATCTACATTCAACTGAGGGTCGGAGAGGAATGATTCAATAAACTGCTGGACATCACCGTCCATAACTGCCTGAATATTACTTGTCTCTACATTGGTGCGATGGTCTTTGACCATATTGTACGGATGAAAAACATAGGAGCGGATTTGTGAACCCCATTCAATTTTTTTCTTGGAACTGTCAAATTTTTCCATCTTTTTTGCTTCTTCTTCGCGATGGCGCTGGTATAGTTTTGACTTCAGGACTCTAAAGGCTGATTCTTTGTTTTTGTGCTGGCTCCTTTCCGACTGGCAGCTGACCACTATTCCGGATGGTATATGAGTCAGTCTGATTGCCGATGAGGTTTTGTTAACATGCTGTCCACCGGCACCTGAAGCACGGAAAGTGTCGATCCGCACATCTTCATCATTAATTTCAATTTCCACATTATCTTCAATCACCGGATAAATATGAACCGAGACAAAAGAAGTATGCCGTCGGTTGTTGGCATCAAAGGGAGATATCCTGACCAAACGGTGAACGCCTGATTCAGCTTTCAAAAAACCGTAAGCGAAATCACCTTTGACTTCAAAGGTAGTTGACTTTAACCCGGCTTCATCACCCGGTTGAAAATCCAAGAGATCGACCGAAAAATTCTGCCGTTCGGCCCAGCGGTTATACATCCTGAATAACATTTGGGCCCAGTCCATAGACTCCGTTCCTCCGGCACCGGGATGAATATTTACCAGAGCATTGCGGTGGTCATCTCTGCCTGAAAGAAAACTGGAAAATTCAAATCTGTTTAATTCTTCCAAAAATTTAGTGAAACTTGCTTCCAGTTCACGGGAGTCGTCACTTTCCTGCTCGGTCAACTCTATAAGTTCACTTATATCTTCAAGCTCCTGCTTGAGCTTTTCAAATGAATCCACCCATTTTTTGTTTATTGTTATTTCTTTTAAGACAGCCTGAGCCGATTGGTTATTATCCCAGAAATTAGGTTTGTTGGTGAGAGCTTCTAATTGGTCAGTTTTCTTTTTGCGGCTTTCAAGGTCAAAGATACCTCGCAAGTTTATGAAGTTTCTCTTTTAGCTCCGGCAGTTGACCTTTTATATCTGCAAGCATTGATATTTCCTCAAATAATTCGTTTAAAATTGTCAGCTTAAAATATAAAAATGTTGTAATATTTATTCAAGGGAAAAGTGATTTTTTTCACAATGAAATCAAGCTCAATTTTCCTTTCCTTCTTTCCTTTGATTGGTTGACTTTTTGTCATCCGGCCTGTTTTATCCTTTGATGATCAAAGTATTGAGAATTGAAGTTGGCAGTTACGCCTCCAATTGTTATCTGATCTGGGATGATGAGACCTCCCAGGGAGTCATTATTGATCCCGGAGCAGAAGAGGAGCAGATTTTGACCAGCCTTGAAAAAGCCGGATTCACGCCTTTGGCCATTTTACTCACCCACGCCCATAGCGACCATATTGGAGGAGTTAAAATGGTCAAAGAAAAATTTGATATTCCAATATATATTGCCGCTGAAGAAAAAGAGTGGCTGACCAATCCTGAGCTCAATCTGTCAGCAATGTCCGGGGATCCGGTAGTTGCTATGGAGCCGGATGAACTGCTCTCCGATGAACAGCTTTTGACATTCGGGAGTGTAAAATTCAGAACTCTCCATACTCCCGGCCATTCTCCGGGCAGCATATCTTTTCTGAACGAAGAGCGAGGTATGCTCTTCTGCGGGGATGCTCTTTTTGCCGGTTCAATTGGAAGAACAGATTTTCCCGGCTGCTCGCTTGAACAGCTCATGGAGTCAATCACCAAGAAAATTATGAGCCTTCCCGACAGTATTATCTGCTTTCCCGGCCATGGTTCTCATACCACGGTTGGAGCCGAAAGGACCGACAACCCCTTTATAAACGGTTCCTTTTTTGCTTAAGAAACATAAGAAAATTCCCCGTTCCTTTTATGACCGCCCAACCCTTGAAGTTGCCAGAGATGTTCTGGGAAAAGAGCTTGTTTTTCACTCAAAAGCAAGGAAGCTCTCGGCAAAGATTGTCGAAGTTGAGGCATATATTGGTGAGAGAGACCCGGCCTGTCACGCTCATCGCGGAAAAACTAAGCGAAACGCTCCTCTATTTGGTAAACCGGGTTTTTCATACGTCTATTTGATTTATGGTATGTATTTTTGCTTCAATCTGGTTACCGAAGAGGAAGGCTCTCCAGCGGCGCTGTTGATTAGGGCTGGTCATCCGGGTCAGGGAATTGAGACCATGCACGGCAATTCTCCGAACAAAAAAGCCAGTCAGCTCCTCAACGGACCGGGCAAATTCTGCCGTTCATTTGGTATAGATATGAAGCAAAATTGTCTTGATTTGACTTCTGATACTATATACCTTGAAGACCGTTTTGTTGAAGTAGAAGAAATTGTCGCTTCAACAAGAATTGGAATAAGAGAAGGAAGAGATTTAAGGTGGAGATTTTTTGACAGGAATTCAGATTCGGTTTCCCAAAAATAAGCATAATTTATAATCCGGCTGGTATGCCCAATGAGAAAAAGCAGAAAAATTACAATAAAAAAAAGCAAGAAAACAAAAATAAGACATCGCCGCAGTATGGTCTCAAGAAAGACCGGTACGATTCCTATTTCTGTTTTCGACAATGTTATGAAGCAGTTTGATGCGGCTGCCAAAAAATTACAGATTGACCAGTCCGTCCTTGAATTTATTAAAATGCCAAGAAGGAGCACCATTGTTAATCTTCCGGTGAGGATGGATGACGGAACATATCAGATGTTTCGGGCATACCGGGTACAGCATTCCATTGCTCGTGGGCCGGCAAAAGGGGGAATCAGGTATCACCCCGATGTCACTCTTGATGAAATACAGGCTCTGGCCAGCTGGATGACTTGGAAATGCGCCGTCGTCAACATTCCTTTTGGAGGCGGTAAAGGGGGCGTTATCTGTGACCCGCACGAGATGTCAGAAGGAGAACTGGAAAGACTGACTCGTCGCTATGTGGCTGACATGATTGACCTCTTTGGACCTGACGATGATGTTCCCGCTCCCGATGTAGGAACCGGACCTCAGATAATGGCCTGGTTTATGGATACTTTTGCCATGAGAGAAAATCGCTCCGTACCGGCGGTTGTAACCGGCAAGCCAATTAAGATGGGTGGCTCAAGAGGCCGTGTGGAAGCCACCGGCAGAGGCGTTATGATCTGCACGAGGGAAGCGGCAAAACATCTGAAATTAAATTTGAAATCAGCAACTGCCGCCGTACAGGGGTTTGGAAATGTCGGTTCTGTTTCAGCTAAACTGCTTCATGAACTGGGAGTCAAATTTACCCACGTATCCGATGAATATGGCGCAATTTTTAACGCTAAAGGCATAGACATAGAAGGACTTGTCAAGCATCGCGAGAAAACAAAATCAATTGTAAAATTTCCGGGATGCAAGAGAGTTAAACGGGAATCAGTTTTGTTTGCCAAGGTTGATATCTTAATTCCGGCGGCGCTTGAAAATCAGATAACTGAAATTAATGCTGGCCAAGTTAGATGCAGGATTTTGGCCGAAGGGGCCAATGGTCCGGTAACTCCCGAAGCTGATAAGATTCTCAAGAAAAATAAAGTATTTGTTATTCCCGATATTCTTTGTAATGCCGGAGGGGTAACGGTTTCATATTTTGAATGGGTTCAAAACAAAATTGGCTATTTCTGGACGGAAGAGGAAGTTAACCGAAGATTAGAAGAAAAAATGGTTCCGGCTTTTGAGGATGTCCTCAAAGTTTCCCTTGAAAACAAAACTCAATTGAGAATTGGTGCTTTTATGCTGGCCATCAGCCGGGTTATGGAAGTGGTCAAGTTGCGCGGCATTTATTCTTAAGTAAATAGATCATATTGAAGTGCGGTTTCAGACATTGAAGCCGCATTTTTTTATGTTTTTTATGTGCAGCCTGCATATAATAATAAGAGATGAAAGAAGAAAATGTTTGATTCAGAGTTTTTGCAATTAGCAATTCTGGCTGGTCCGGCTATATTATTTGCCCTTACGGTACATGAATTCTTTCATGCCTGGACAGCCTTTAAACTTGGAGACCCAACGGCCAGAGATTTGGGCAGAGTAACCCTAAATCCAATCAAGCATCTTGATCCATTTGGAACTATTATGATGTTTGTGTCTCACTTCACTTTTGGCTGGGCAAAGCCGGTTCCGTTTAATCCAATGAATTTGAAAAACCCGAGAAGAGACGATATCTTGATTACGGCCGCAGGACCTCTTTCCAATATCGGACTGGCAATTATTTTTGGAACAATATATCGCATCGCCATAAGCGGAGATTTTGATATCGGCAATGGTTTATTTCAATTCTTATATCTTTCGGTACGGATAAACGTGGGCTTAGCATTTTTTAATATGATTCCTCTTTTTCCACTCGATGGTTCTCATATTTTGAGGAATCTTCTTCCGGAAAAATATGACCATCAGTTGGAGCAATTTGAAAAAATTGCACCGTTTATTCTTCTTATTGTAATTTTCACAGGCTTCGCCTGGGTAATTTTGAGTCCCTTTGTTACTTTTTTTATAAATCTGTTTATGGGACATCAAGTAATATGAGAAATAGGAATTTGTTAAATTTTGTATTGGTCTGTATACTGTTCACTTACTTAATTGGCTGCAGCATCAATGTTAATGTAAAAAATAGATCTGAGACAAGAAATAAAAAAATTCAAGCTGGACTTCCCAGCAGTAGGGTTGGGAATTCTTATTTTCATAATCTGGATTAGCCTGGAAGGACTTTACCCAAGATTTGGTTCCCCAACCATCGTAAATCCATTCGAATTCGGCTCGCAGCTCTTTCTTCTAATACTCATAATAAAACTAACAGGAATGATTCTTGTTGCCCCTTTGATAGAAGAATTATTTGTAAGAAGCTTCCTCATGAGAATATTCATTAATGCAGACTATGAGAAAGTTCCCATAGGAAAATACACGCATCTCTCTTTCATAATTACCGTCCTCTTCTTTGGGTTTTCCCACTCCATGTGGCTTCCTGGAATAATCACAGGAGTGCTCCTTAATGTATTACTATACAAAACAAAAAGCATTGGGAGCTGCATCCAGGCGCATGCAGCAGCAAATATTTCATTGGCCATCTATGTGCTTGCAACACATAACTGGATGTTTTGGTAAGAAGGCAAAAATTTAAATATAAGGGGTTTTTAAAAGGCCTTATAATGAAAAAGAGGGTTTGTTTAGCATTTGTAATCTTAATGCTAGTTTCATTTACATCCTATGCTAGGGAAGATATTCCCGAAAAAGTTTTGAAAAGCCTGCCAGGCCAGGGATTGAGTGTAGAGCAGGCTGACTTGCCTCTTGCAGTAAGGATGATACTTGATGAACAGTCAAATTACTACACCGCCTTAAAGCTGCAGGAACAGGAAAGGCAAAAGCAGAGAATGCTGGAAATGCTATATGATACATTAGGGGCTGTTTTAGTACTGATAATAATTTCCTCGATAACAGTGCTTATATTGAATAAAAAAATGTATAAATCAATAAAAAGGGTGATGAGAAGAGCTTACCTCTACCACCTTATAAGGGAACATATAAAAAAAGGAAAAGAATTTAAAGAAATAGAGCCTCTCTTGATGGAAAAGGGATTTAAGGAAATCCACGCAAGGGATGCGGTAATACGCTATAAAGAAAAGCATAAAAAGGAGGTTGTTTAAGATAAAAAAAATAATAGGGTACATGATATTATCGGTACTGCTAATAGCAACCGCTCTTGCGGATGATCAGTTTTCTGTCTGCTTTGACTATGAAGGGGATGCAGACTATTTCCTGAATAACCCTGACTTTGGAGCAAACAGCGAAGTTATTGTGGAGGAT
>JACZYS010000127.1 GCA_022570975.1 Candidatus Zixiibacteriota bacterium
TTGTTAAGCTGCAAACTGCCGACATTTTCAAAATCAATTAAATCGGTCGATTTTTTAGGTTTGCTCCATTGTTTGGTTTCGGCGTCCTGTATTAAAGTTTGACCAAATGAAAGTTTGATAGTTGTACGAAGATTGAATTTGGTTGAGAAATTCTTTTCAAAAGAAGCATTCAAATTACTAACCCAGTTGACCGAGCCGGCCTCGCCGCCAACCCAGGAGTCAGAATAAGCTGATTGGGTGGTGGTAAAGTCTATGGCCATCGATTTTTTCCAACCAGCATTGCCTCGGTTTGTTTCTTCTGCCATGGCAGTCAGGCCTGTTGCAATTACCAAGCATACTGCCAATATTATTATTGCAAAATTTCTTATTGTTCCCTCAATTTAGTTTTCTTTGGTTTGGTGAATATGAACGTCGGTTTGAGGATAAGGGATAGAAATACCTCTTTCATCAAAAGTCAATTTAACTTTTTCAGTAACATCACACTTTACTCCCCAGTAATCAGAAGCGTTTACCCAGGGACGTACTACAAAATTGACCGAGCTGTCGGCCAGCTCGCTCAAAGCAACCACCGGCTCCGGGTCTTTTAAGACTCTTTCATCGGCTGTTACAATTTTCATGAGAAGCTCTTTGGCCTGTTTTAAGTCGTCACCGTATCCGATGCCAAAAACCATATCAATTCGTCGAGTATTTTTCGCCGAGTAGTTCACGATATTTCCTCCGGTGATGTTGCTGTTGGGGACAATAACTGCTTTATTGTCACCGGTCTTAAAGAGAGTACTGAAAATGGAGATTTCTTCAACCGTTCCCGATATCCCGCTGGCTTCTACAAAATCACCGGTTTTGAAAGGTCGAAATAATATCAGCATTACGCCCGACGAAAAATTTGCCAGCGAGCCTTGCAGAGCAAGCCCCACGGCCAAACCGGCGGCACTAAGAATGACTATGAGCGAGGTGGTGTTGATGCCTAATTGATTAATTGCGGCGATATATACAAAGGTCAAGAGTATGATTCTTACCAATGAGCAAACAAACCTGGTTAAGGTCTCATCAATCTTTGTTCTGACCATCATTTTTCGGACAAATCCTGTTATTATTCCGGTTATGAATTTACCGACTATAATTATTAACAGGGCGTAAGCCAGGGCGTACAAAATGAATGGTCCGTACGTTTTAAGCATATCAAGTGCCTGGGTAATGACTGCTTCCATTTTTATCTCCTTTTTGCATTAATTTGATTTTTGGTTTAAAGCTTCTTTGTGGATTGTATTTAGTTTTCAAGGTAAAGTCAAGAGTCTCAGTTTAACTAAACTGCCAATCAAATAATTACTGAATTGCACTGACCTCATCTGTCAGTGTTCATATTTATAATATTCACAAAAAAGGAGTATCACCATGAATGTAACCGAGGCCTTAAAAATAATTCAACCGTTATCAGACGGAGTAAATCCATTTAGCGGGGAGCAGTTTCCGGCAGACAGCCTTTACCAAAAACCTGAAATGATAAGAGCCCTCTGTTTTGTAGTTTCGTTCTTAGAGATTGGGGCCAAGAAAATTGAAAAACGCAGCAATCTTCCCAAGAATGCAGGGAAGAAATGGCTTGACGAAGAATCATCTTTGTTGGAAAAAGAATTTGATACCGGCAAGTCATTCAAGGAGTTGGCAGTGATGTTTGAGAGAACAGAATTTGGAATTGAGTCACGGCTTTTTAAACTTGGTAAAATCGAGCAATCAAAACGATTGGAAGACCGTCTGGTTCAATTGGAGGGATATAGAGGGAATAGAGGAAATCCAGAAGCAGCAAGATCTAATTAAAAGCAAAAGACCAAAGAACCAAAAAAAGAGGAGCCATAGACTCCTCTTTCTGTTTGTCATGTAAATTGAAATTAGTTCAGATTTTAATAGCCTTTTGTGCCATAACTAACCAGTTCGCCCACGACCTTACCGTTTGAATAATCACCATTTGGGGCATCCAGAGAATATTTGACCAGTCCGATTTCGGCTACAAACCAGTAATAATTGCTTGTAGTAGCGCTGTTTGGCACCTGTACCCGGTAGGCACCGGAATAATAAGTGCCGTCACTTAACTCAATTGATTCTTTCTGTTCAATAGTCATTATTGAACTGCCTTCTATCGGAAGGAGTTTATTACTTCCACCGCCGTCAGTGGTATCCACAAAGTTGGTATCAAGCTTAGTGCCGCTAATGTCGTCATCAAAACCGCCGGTTGTATCAACAATTATATCACTGGTCGTTCTGTCCCAGCTAAATCCAACCGCAAAGGGAAGCTTGATTATAGTCTCAGCAGACGAATTACGACTTGGATAGTAGATAATTGCGCTGTCAAATACCTGATAAAATCCGGTATCGGTGCCGTAGTTGTCGTATGAAAACCACTCAATGGCCGTGCTGCCGTTAAATGGAACCTCGCCGCCGACTTTAAATGATGTAAGCTCGCTTGAACCGCCGGCATAGCTAATTTCGTAGATCGTAGAGTATCCTTCGTTAAGCGGAAAGAATTCTTCGGCAGGACTGTTGGTTATGTTGTTTCCTGATGAGGAGACAATTATGTCGTTATCTGAACAGCCGGTAAGGGCAATTCCAATAAACAGGCTGAGGCAAATTGTCCGGATTATTTGCTCTTTGGTTTTCATTTTTGTTTCTCCCGTATTTCCTTGTCTCAAAATGTGGTCTGATTTTGAATAGTTACCATGCAACAAAAATGCCTGATTCTGACTCCATTTGTAAATCCTTGTTATGCAAAAGATTAAAAGAATCATTTAAAGTAATAAGTGTTTAAAGTAAGGTTTAATATATTGGATTAATCCTATATTTTATAGGTACTATCTGAGTAGTCTGGAGATTAAAAAGACTTTTGAATCTGCCGATAAGTTAATAAACGAGAATGAGATTAATGGTCTTCGGGAGGCTTGGATGGAAATATTTACTGTAGAATTTGGTTCAACGTTCTTCTTTTTGTCAGCGATGCTGCTTGTAGCAAGATTCAAAGAGGAGATATGTAAAATTGATAAGCCATCATTTACTAACATTTCTATTGGATTGTCAATTTTTTCAGCAGTCAGTTTGATGGTAATGTACCGACAGACAGGGATGATGATAGCCTTGCCTTTTTTAAATGTTCCCATCTTTTTTGATCTGGTCACCTACATTGCCATCATCTCGGGCTCGGTCATGGTTGTCAGTGGAGTGGGGGCATGGATACCGCTGATGAGAGAATTGAAATCCATTAACCGTTCAAATATCAGCCAGTTGAGCATGATTAAGAAAATCTCAAGGCTATCCAAAATAGAAGCAAGAGTAGAAGTATTGGTTTCTACTTTCAAAAATTATGTTGCGGATGAATACAATTTTTCATCCGCTGCTCTTTTTCTGGTCTCACCGCAAAAAGAAAGGTCAATTCTTCATAACGCTACCGGAGAGATGTTTGACCGGGAAGATTCTTTGAAGATGATTGAATTTGATTTTCAGGCATTGAGCAGCATGGAAAATATTGAACTGAGTCTTGATAGAATCAGCAAAAACTATCCACCCAATATGGAACCCCCACAACTGATATTACCTCTGTTCAGGAAAAATAGAGTTGTATCTGTATTGATGTTCTGGAATGATAAAAAAAGTGAAACAGTTTTATGCGATAGATCAGAACTTGAAATTCCGCTTGAAATGCTGAGCAAAAGAATAAGTGAGCTTACCGATGATATTGAAGATAAGTTTAACTCAACTTTAGAAGATTCCAAAGAGGCGGCCATATTGAGATTGAAAAGAGCTGTTGATGTAAAAGAAAAGCTCTCGATAATAGCAGCGGCTCTCAAAGATAATTGTAAGGCTGATTTTGTTTCTTTGATTGACTTTACCAACCCCATGATCAGTACCAGGTATTCCGTAGGAACAAACCAGTCAGTTTTGCAAGAATTGAAAGTTCGTCTTAGCCTCTCGCAAAAAGAGATGGAACAGATTTTTTCAGACAAAGACTATATCTCAGTAACTGAAGCAACTTCTGAGGCCGATGAGAAATATCAAAAGCTTATTTCAAATCCTCACGCAAAATCTATGATTATGTTTCCGGTCATGGATAATCATAGACTGGTCGGCCTGTTCGCTGTGGCCTCCAAAGAGAAAAATAAAGTTGGTGCCAGAGAAAAATATGTGGCTGAATCTTTTCTTTCCATGATAACCTACGCCCTTCTTGAAGACCAAAAAGAAACCGAGTCAACAGCTCAGTTAATCAGAATGAAAAAACTCAGAGAGTTTATCAATTGCAGTAAAGAAACTGACGACCTCTCAGAAATCATCAATCTATCCGCGGCGGCGGTAATTGATGACCCATCGTTTGATATCGTAAGAATATCAACCTTCGATAAAAAATCCCGTTTCCTTGACTCCGTGGCTCTCTTAATGAGTCAAAAGATGAATCCAAGAGTTCCGACAAATGGTCATCAGATACTTTCCCTCATGCCTTCACATGCAAAGATGCAGGAGAAAAGAGAAACGATCATAGTTGATCAAAACAACCAGGAAACATCTCTGGAATCGATTGAAATGAATCAGTCTCTGGCTCTCGAAATAACAAATGCAATATTGCAACCGGTAATTGTGAACGACAGAGTAACCGCCGTAGTAGCCGCTGGAAACAGTAGGTCGCTGACTGTGAGTAATCACGAATCGGAGTTTATCAAGGCGCTGTCAGCTGTTCTGGCCATGCACTTCCGCTTCGACAATATTAGAAATGTTTTGACGGCTAAAGACAGTTCTGTCTCAAGTGTTAATCAAACGACTTACGATACGCATAACAGGGAACAGTTGAATGATGCTCTCTCAGGAATTATCGGCTCTATTGACCAACTCGATGATAAAGAGATGAACGAGCATGACCGGCAGCAATTGCTGAAAAAAATTAGTACTTCTGCAGGCTCGCTAAATGACTATGTAACCGAGGCTGATTAAAAGATACAGGCAGAATGAATACAAGAATCGCTCTCCCCAAAGTTATAGGGTTCAATAAAGCAATTATCTCTGAGAGGATGCACCTCTCTCGCCTGGAAACCATTAAAAGGCTGTCAGATGGACTCTATCATGATATAAGCGGTTTGCTTTCTGTTATTATGGTTGAATCAGAGTTGTTTGAATCCAAAATGGAAGGCCTCCAAGCTGTGGAATTAGGTACCGAGTTAATGGAGTGCACTAAAAAAACCAACCGAGCAGCAAAAAATATTGGGTACAATATTGAACTCCTCAGGGAGATAACAACCATTGGCAAAGAAAAAATTTATGACCGCCTGCCTCTGTCAAAATTTATCGTCGGACTTCCTGAACTTGTTAAAGGATATTCCAAGCAGTTAAAGGATAACAAGAACATAACCTTAACTTTTGAGTTAAAAATCATTGAAACCTGTAATTTGTATGTTACTTATGCTTCTCTATTGGATTATATCCTCTATTTTGTAGTCAGTTTAATGAACAAAGCTGTCTGCTCCGGCGAGGTTAAGGTTTCTTTAGAAGCTATCGCAGGTAAAGAGAAGTTAATTTTTGCATTCGGCAATGATTTATTGGGCGGTATAACACTGGAAGATTTCTTGTCCGAAATTTTCCCTGATTATTTCCACAATGAAGAAAGAGAGCAAGCCGGAAAATTAAAAGAGAGCCTGATACTTTCTTATTCATTTGATATTCTTGGAATTTGTTCAGTTGAATTTAGTAGTGATAATGATTAAAACTATTGGCAATTACGATATCAGCAGATCAAAATTTAGAAGGTAGAAGCAACGAAAAAATGTCCAGCTCCAAAGAATTTATACAAAAATATTTTCATCTTAAGTCGAGCACAAATCTGGATAATATCTTCAGTCAGATGGATAACCTTTCTGAGATTAGAAGACTCCAGCTTGAGGCTGATTTTGTAGGAGTATATTACGCCAAGGATAAGAAAGATGATTCTATCGCTCTTTCTTATGCCTTGGACCAGAGTCATTCCTATTTCAACTTGAATCTGATGGAAAAGTTAAGCTCAGACGAAGTCTGTCAATTCCTTAAAGAGTTCAAAAATAAAGTGAGTTTCTTGCCCACCAAGAACCTGACCGGCAAACTCAAAACATTTGCAGAAAAAAACGATCTCAAAACTGTGCTAATTTTCCCTTATATCAATGAAGAAAATCACATAAGTACAATTGTGACTTTTTGGAAAGAATTACCTAAAATTCCAACTTTAAAAACTTTGAAAATTTCTCAGTTCATTTCGCAGATGATTTGTAAGCAGATGATAATTATAGACGATGTCCATCAAATTAATAACTATACCACCCGTCTCTCAGAGTTGATTCAAATGTTTGAAACGCCTATTGGTGATTATCGCTTTAAAGATTTTGTTTCTACAATTATTAGGAAAGCACAGCCTCTGGTCCCGGTTTCCGGAGTGGCATTGTTTACTAAAGATATCCACACAAAGAAAATCAGAATCCAGGAATTCATGTCTGACGAGAAAGTTAAGCTTTCTTTTGTTAAGAGCCTCTCAAAGCATATTACGGAAAAATTCTCAGAAGGGAAAAAAGGTAAGCTCAACTCAGATGAATGGCATGACCTTAGTAAGAAATTTAAAGATTATTACAATGCCACCGTGGCGGTACAGTTTTCTCCTGAAAAATTTTACAATTTCGTCTTGGTCCTGTGGACAAATAAAACCTCCGGATTCAAAGGTCATGATTTTGATATGCTTACAATTTTCTCGCTCTTCACAAAATCTATTTTGAAGAACGCACTGGTAGTAAGAAATGTTAGACGGGCGAAGAGAATAATGGAGAAAAGCTCATCTAGGATGGCTGACATTGAAACAACGGCAGCTCTGGCTGACATGACCTCGGGCGTAGCTCATGAGTTCAATAATATTATTGGCGGAGTAGTCGGACGGCTTCAACTCATAAAACTGAAACTGAAAGATGATGCCCTTGTATCAGAACTGGATAAGATTGAATCAATGGTGATGGAAGGTGCCAAGACAATTAAGAGAATCCAGGAATATACAACCGGTGCCAGGCAAAAAGATTTAGACCCGGTTGATTTAGGCAGAATATTAAAAGAGATTCTGGTAATTCCAAAAAGTAAATGGAAGCAAATTGCCCATGATAAGAATATTGATATCATTACAAATATTAGTGCCAGAGATGCCGTCATTCCGGGGCATTCGGCTGATCTAATTGATGCCATAAATAAGGTAATTGAAAATGCGGTAGAGTTTTCTCCTGACGGCTCAGATGTCGAAGTTGCCCTGACGACAAATTACAGGCATTACAAAATCACTGTAACTGATAAAGGGCCGGGGATACCAAGAAATTATAAAAATAGAATTTTCTATCCTTTCTTCAGTACCAAAACCGACCGCCTTTCCGGTCTGGGATTGTCTGTTGTCCATGGCATTGTAACAAGACATGGCGGCAATATAAGAGTAACCGACAATACACCCAATGGGACCGTATT
>JACZYS010000128.1 GCA_022570975.1 Candidatus Zixiibacteriota bacterium
GAAATTGACAGAATTGAATCGAAATTTTCATAACAGTGAGAATTCAAGGGTATCTCTTATCGGTCAGTCGATGATGAGTTTTAAAATTACTTCAAATTTCTGAAATAGAAAAAACCGCTAAAAATTTAAGGGATAGATTATATCTTAGTGAAATAAATCACAAGAACATTGATTTTGCAGGTCTATTTATTCAACATATTCTTGAAGTCAAAAGGCGATTAATTGGTTCAGTTTGTGATTCCAATCACAAGAAGAAATCGCCGAAAAGTAATTGAACTTTCCGGCGACAGATTTAAACAGATTTTCCGCTTAATTTTTTGCCCGATATTTCCGGTAAAATTCTTTGTGTCTGTTGTCCAGATTTACCGTTTTTCCGGCAATAAATTCAAGAGTAATATCGTTTCCAAGAATGTCAAGAAGGTCACCGGAAGAGACAATTATTGTGGCCGATTTTCCAACTTCCAGCGAGCCGAGCATATTATCAACGCCCAGAATTTGGGCCGGGAAGAGGGTCACAGTTTTCAGAGCTTCTTCTTTTGAGAGTCCAAAAGCAACTGCTTGACCTGCTTGAAAAGGTAGGTTTCTGGTGTTAGAAGCTGAGCCATAAGAGAGGCAATATTTCACCCCGGCATCGGAGAGAAGTTTTGGCAGTTTGTAGCTGATATCATAATCGTCATCTTGCCTCATTGGATTGGATTGAGTCTTGCCAAGAATAACCGGGATCTTATTTTCGATCAACAAATCAGTAATTTTCCAGGCTTCTTTTCCGCCGACCAAAACTATTTTGAACTGATATTTTTTGGCAAAAGCGATCGCAGACTCAATTTGCCGGAGGTCATTGGCATGGACAAATACCGGCAAATCGCCGGAAAATACGGGCATCATTGCTTCCATTTTGGAGTCGGTTTTGAGTTTTGGATTGGCCATTTTTGCCTTTCGATATTCAACAGCCTCATCAAAAATCTTATAAATTTTCTCGATGTTTTCAGCATTTTCCTTCTTTTGCTCTTCGGCAGATTTATCCATCCACCAGGCTGTTACTATGGAAATTCTTGGCCAGTTCATATGAAGGGCCAGAGACTGTTTGACCATGGCGTCTTCTTTGGTCCAGCCGTCCAGATAAAGAAGGCTGGATTGTCCCCTGAGCAAGCCGCCGGATGGGACTATGAGGGCCGTGGTAATACCGTTGGAACGGGTAACAGGGATAATCTCTGAGTCAGGATTATAGGCAATATGCGACTGAACATCAGGATTGTTCTGACCGAGTTCATTCCGGTCATCGGTAACTGTTACGGCACCTATTTCAATTAACCCGATAGATGTATTTGAGGCAATCATTCCGGGATAAACATTCTGTCCGGTGACATCGATAACTTCTGTATTCTCAGGCAAACTGAGATTTGTTCCAATTGCGGAAATCAGGCCGTTTTCAAAGAGGATATCAGACTGTTCCATCATTTCACCGGAGACGGTATAGATGTTTCCGCCCTTGAGAAGGATTGGGTTTTTCTGGGATTCTCCGGGAGTGTAATCATGACCGGAAGCGGTTGCAAATATTAAAGTCAGGCATAAAATCATGCCAATAATTCTTGATTCAATCATATTTTTAGTAGCCATTATTGATCCTTTCCCAGTAGTCAAAAGCATCATCACAATGCCATTCATAATCAGCATCTTTATATCCATCGTAATTATGAGGTCTGTATCCTTTTCCTTTTTTTGAGCCTTTGGACTTTTTGTCAGGTTTGGTTTTTAGAATTTTTTGGATGAGGGCATTTCTTTCTTCTTTAATTTCCGCTCTGTATTTGAGGTCATCTTCTAAGTTGAAATATCGGGCTCCATCAATCCAGGTCTGTTCAACTTTGGCATAGATTGAAAGCGGATTATCATTCCAGATTACAAAATCTGCATCCTTGCCAACTTTAATACTTCCTACCCGGTCTTGAATTTTGAGCTGAATGGCCGGATTGATAGTGCAGAGCTTGATAGCTTCTTCTTGACTCATGCCGCCATATTTGATTGCTTTGGCAGCATCCTGATTCAATCTTCTACCTAAATCAGAATTGTCTGAATTAACTGAGGATATTACTCCTTTTTCTGTCATGAGAGCGGAGTTATAGGGAATGGCGTCGTAAACTTCAAATTTATAAGCCCACCAGTCGGCAAAGGTGGAAGCGGTGGCCCCATGTTTGGCCATTTCCGGAGCTACTTTATAACCTTCAAGGATATGGGTAAAGGTCTGGACTCTGGTTCCAAACTCCTCTGTAATTCTCATAAGCATCAGGATTTCACTCTGGACGTAAGAATGGCAGTGGATAAACATTTCAGAGTTTAAAATTTGAAGAACAGCATCCAGTTCTATATCTTTACGTGGCGGAACGGTGCTTCTTTTTTTGCCGCTTGAGAGTTTGTTATAGGCTGCCCAGTCGGCTTCATACTCCCGGGCGGTTGTGAATTCATCTCTGATAATATTTTCAATTCCCATTCTTGTAACCGGATATCTGGTTTGGTACTTATCACCCCAGGAAGTCCTTTTGATATTTTCTCCAAGAGCAAATTTGATCGAAGGGGGGGAATTCTCAAACTTCATCTCTTCAGAGCTGCTTCCCCAGCGAAGCTTTATTATCTGAGCCTGCCCACCGATTGGGTTGCAGGAACCATGCAGTAGTTGGGAGCAGGTAGTTCCTCCGGCGAGTTGGCGGTAAATTGCAATATCATCGGGATTGACAACATCGCCAATTCTCACCTCAGCAGTTACAGCCTCAGTACATTCATTGACACCTTTGGAAATTGCAATATGAGAGTGCTCATCAATAATTCCAGCCGTAATATGCTTTCCGGTGGCATCAATTATTAAGGCATTTTTTGGAGCTGTCAGAGATTTTCCTATCTTTTCAATCTTGCCATTTCTAACAAGAATATCGGTCTCTTTTAGAATACCGGCTGACTCTGAAGTCCAGACAGTTGCATTTTTTACGAGAACTGTCTGCTGAGCAGGAGGATTAGCAAATCCATATGCTTTGTTAGGGTAGGAAAAATTGGCAACAAGTACTTCCGGCTTGGACTCATCTGAGTCTTCTTCGGACTCGTCTGAGTCTTCTTCTGAATCATCTGAGTCTTCTTCTTTATCACTTGAGTCTGCATCAGGATCATAATCTGAAATTTTCTGAGCCGTCCAGTTTAGTTTGTCACCGTTTGGTAAAGTAAGATAGCCGCTTAAATTATCATCAACTTTTCTTCCTGAGAATCTGGTCACGCCATCAATTCCGAGAGTATCAAAACTGGCTGAGAATGAAAGCTTGTCTGAAATGAGAGAGAGCTTTGAAAGCTTTATTTTTTTGTCTTCACCGATTTTTAAACTGCCGGTAAGTTTTGTCAGTTTCCCTTTGAGCAACAGATCAACTTTGTTCTCAGCAAAAGACAGTTCATAATTACCCCTGAAATCTTCACCGGGCATATCTTTAATTTTATTCTTGTTCCCCTTAACATAGATTGAATAAATTTTTGTCTTTTTTTCAAAGATTTCGCCATCGGTAACAAAGAAATTGGCCAGTTTTCCTTTTTCCAGTGTTCCGGCAAGGTCAGACAGATTGCTCATTTTTGCAGGAATTGTAGTCAATGAAGACAAAGCTGATTGTTTGGAAAGACCGCGCTTTACAGCTTTTCTTAAGTTACCAAAAAACTTATCTTTATCCTTTAATGAGTGAAGGGTCAAGGCAAATTCTATCCCGGCTTCTTCCAATTTAGCCGCATTTGAGGGGGCTGTTTCCCAATGTCGCAATTTGGCCAGATTTACGTCAAGTTCATCATCCTGAGATTTTATTTTTGGAGTTTCAGGAAAGGTAAGAGGCAAAATGATACTTCCGCCGGTAGCTTTTATTTCATTGAGTCTGGCATATTCATAGCCCGAACCCAGATAAATGAAGGGGACTTTTATTTCAGTTGAGACTCTTGAGGCTCTCAGAAGCGAGAGCTCATTTGTTGTGGCAAAAACAATAGTTTCATTTCCAACCGACAGGAATGCTTCCAAAGCCACATTGTATTCCGGTTTTTTCTGCTTATTATTTATGGCATAGGCAGATTTTGCTTTACGGTACCAGCTTAAGTCTAAAAATGTCTGCCTGATTAAAGCGATGGAGCCCATCAGAGAACCCGGGTATTGCTGCTTTGAACTTCCTTTATTGAAAGAAGCGAAATGATGAGAGGAAGGGTTCAAGATAAGGTCGTTGGGAAGCCCTTCGCCAAGCAAGGTGGTAAAACTTCTTCCTCTGAAAATTCCATCCAGCCGGCAAGACTGAACGGCGGTATATCCTAACTTGAGAAATTTTTCAGATTCTTTCTTATCCGGCTTAAAAGAGTCACTCCAGTTCTTTTCAGAATGGATAGCATTATTCCATGAATTTCCACCTACTCTGGTGCCGTCAAATTGAAGAGGCCTGTCGTTATTCCATTTTTTCTTCTCTTCTTTCGGGGTTCCATAATTTGTGAACGGGTCAATAAATCCCGGATACAAAGTATATCCGGAGAGGTCAATCTGTTCGGCATCTGAAGGAATCTTTACTTTCTTTCCTACCTCGGCAATAAAGCCGTCTCTTATCAAAAGAGTGGCTTCTTCAATTGTCAACGTGGGAGATATGACAATTGTGACATTGGTAAATGCTTTTAAAGTTGGGGGTTTTTCTCTGATTCCTTTATTCGGAGAGACTGGCGTTGTTTGGGCGAATGATATTGATATCATTGTCATAGAGATAACAAGTGCTCTTAAAATTCTCATTTTTTATCCTCATTAATAATAATTATTTCAGACAAGGCATGTTTAACTTACGAGACCGATATTTGCTTGTTACTTATTTTAAAGTATTAATTGTCTGAAATCAAGGAAATGAGCTAATGAATTTTACAAGGTCAAGTATCAGCATTTTGATGAGAAAATGAAATTTTGCAATTAAAATTGTCATATTATCAACTATCTGCGCTTGACATATTATTTTTTCATTTTATTTTGGGCACTCTTGGAGTTAGAACAAGTATAAGAGCAATAACAAGAACTAGGTGATAAGCATTTTCTAACAGAAATTATAAAGGTAACGGAATATGGCCGAACAATTAAGCAACTCAATGATAAAAGCTGAAAAGCTCAGCAAATACTACGGTTCATTTGTCGCAATAAAAGATGTCAGCTTTTCAATTCCCAGAGGTCAAATTGTTGCTTTTTTGGGACCTAACGGAGCCGGCAAATCTACAACCATGAAAATTTTGACCGGTTACCTCTCGCCAAACGAGGGGAAGGCATCAATTGCCGGAATTGATGTTCAAAAAAACAGGCTTGAAGCCTCAAAAAATATCGGGTACCTGCCGGAAAACGGACCGCTTTATTCCGAGATGACCCCAATGGAATTACTCAGTTTTTTTGGCGAAGTCAGGTCAATTCCAAAATCAGAAATACCTGACCGAATTAATGAGGTGGTGATCCAGTGTGCTATTGAGGAAGTGATTGATAAACCAATCAGCAAATTGTCTCGCGGCTATCGTCAGAGAGTAGGATTGGCCCAGGCCTTGCTTCATAATCCGGAAATTCTAATAATGGATGAGCCTACCAGTGGACTGGACCCAAACCAGATTAGAGATTTCAGAGGAAATATTAGAAAGCTGGGTGAGTCAAAGACAATTTTGATCTCCACCCATATTCTTCAGGAAGTAAGAGCCGTAGCTGACCGGGCAATTGTAATTGACGAAGGGCAGATTGTATTTGACGGAAATTCAGAAGACCTTGAAAAAGACGGCTCTATTGAAGAAAGTTTTTATCAGTTAACCAGGCACGGCAACTATTCTGCAAGAAATGCAAGTGAGAACAGAGGAACTGAAAATGCTTAATCTTAATACCAGCGTCATTGTTTCTCTGGCAAAAAGAGATTTGCGCACCTATTTCAGCAGTCCTACCGGTTATCTCTTTATAACCTTATTCATTTTCCTCAGTGCCGCCGCCGCTTTCTGGCAGGCTCCGTTTTTTAGAAATAATCTGGCAAATTTAGAACAGCTCAATAATCTTTTTCCATATCTGCTTTTGTTTTTTATTCCCGCATTAACCATGGCCGTCTGGTCAGAAGAAAAAAAACAGGGCACTGATGAATTGTTATTGACCTTACCGGTCTCTGACCTTGAGATTGTGCTGGGCAAATACTTTGCATCACTGGGGATATATTTTATTTCACTGCTTCTCTCACTGAGTCATGTGATTGTTCTGTACTGGCTCGGTTCACCGGATATCGGTTTAATGTTTGCCAACTATGTCGGATATTTTTTCGCCGGCGCAGCTTTAATTTCCGTTGGAATGCTGGCCTCGATGCTCACCGCTAACGGAACAATTGCTTTTGTTCTGGGAGCGGTCTTTTGCTCGTTTTTTGTATTTGTTACTTCGACTCAATGGGTGATAAGTGAATCATTGCAAAAATTTCTCGCCCCGATCGGTATTTTTAACCACTTCGACAGCTTTTCCAGAGGCCTGATTTCTTTTTCAGGGATATTATATTTTCTTTCCATTGCCTCTCTCTTTATTTATTTCAACACAATCCTGATTGGAAAAAGACACTGGCCGGCTATGGCCGGCGGATACAAATTTGGACTGCATCACCTTGTCCGTGGAATCGCTCTGGTCATTGCCATAATAAGTCTTAATCTGATTGTCAGCCGGGCCAATATGAGGGTCGATGTCACCGCCGAGCAGCTTCACTCTTTATCTGATGAAACCAAAGAATTAATTAAAGAACTGCCTGAGGAAAGACCGGTATTGGTTCAGGCCTTTATTTCGCCTGAAGTGCCACAGGAGTTTGTTGAGACAAGGCTGAACATAATCAGCAAGCTGGATGAACTTTCAGCCATAGCCGGAGATAAGGTGCAGGTCATAATTTATGATACCGAACCCTATAGCCAGGAAGCGACCGATGCCAGAGAGAAATTTGGCATTTATCAAAAACAGTCATTGGTAACCGGAGGCGGAAGAAGCGAAGTCTCAGATATTTTTCTTGGTATTGCTTTTACCAGCGGCGCCAATGAAACGGTAATACCGTTTTTTGACAAAGGTCTGCCGGTTGAATATGAATTGGTAAGAAGTATTCGCATTGCGGCTAAATCTAAACGAAGCAAAATTGGGCTGCTTACCACCGAAGCCAAAATGTACGGCGGTTTTGATTTTCAAACGATGAGTTCCAACCCACCCTGGGCTGTTGTTTCTGAACTTCAAAAACAATACGAAGTTGTACAAGTCTCAGCCTCTGAGCCGATTGAGCAGGAGATGGAAGCATTGCTGGCTGTTTTGCCTTCATCCATGTCCCAAATAGAGATGGATAACCTGCAAAAATATGTAACCGCCGGAAACCCGACCCTTCTTTTGTTTGACCCGGTTCTATTGTTAATTTTTCATTGCTTAACTCATTATCAATTCCGGAAACACTAATGTCTAATTCAATT
>JACZYS010000002.1:0-6785 GCA_022570975.1 Candidatus Zixiibacteriota bacterium
TGAAATAAGGCAGTCAGTTGAGAAAGCTATCCAAATAATTCAGGATACTCGGGCTGAAAAAAGCTCAGTCAGTCAGCTTAACAGACTTTCGGATTTAAGTCAGATCTTATATAAAGCCGGTGACCAGAAATCTCTTGTTACAATTTCGCTCAGGTATGCCATCCTGCAGATGAACGCCGACCGGGGCTGTATGATATACTGGGATAAGAAGAAAAATAATTTCAAGATTGCTACGATCGTAATTGATGATACCAGAGTCGTTGATTTGCCCAAAGAAAAAACAAATGAAATAATTCAGCAAATAGATTTCTCTCTTTTCTTTGAACCGAAAATTATTTCCAGCATACGCAGTCATCCACTATTCAAATATCTGGACAAGAATCCGGAAATTAAGGAAGTTTTTCCCTGGCACGATGACAATCCAAATGTACCTCTAGCAATCTCACTGGTAAGTAGTGCTGATTCTGTTTATGGAATTATTGCTGTTGGTAACAATGACCGGCATTCAACTCTCAGAGAAAGTGATTTAAAGTCTCTTGCAATCACATCAGGCAGTCTCTCCCTTTCTCTTGAAAATTCATTCTTGCTTGAAGAAACCCAGGCAGCGTATGACAAGCTGAAAGATATACAGGATGAAACAATCCAGCTTGAAAAAATGGCCACCCGCGGAGAAATCTCTGCTGAGATTGGACATGAATTGAACAATTTTGTCGGTGTTGTGGCTGGCAATCTCTCTTTGCTGGAGCACCATATTAAGAATAAAAATTATGACAAAGTTGATGGGTACGTTGATACCATGATTGATAACATTGAAAAAATCAAGAAATTCACCAGCAACCTGATGGACCTCACTCCTATCTCATCCGAAAAAGAACTTCTTTATTTTGACAAGTTGGTCAGTGAAGTAATAAATAACTTAGAACCGCAGAAGAGGTTTGAAGATGTCTTTATTGAGTTTCATCCAACAGAAGGAGAAATACCATTTGAGGCGGATCATACGCAAATAAAACAGCTTCTCTTTAACCTTTTAAATAATGCCGCCGATGCCACCGAAGGAAAAGATGTCAGGAAAATTTCCATAATAACCGAAAAAAACGAATCAAAAAAGAATTTCTCAATTTCAATTGAAGATAACGGCAGCGGGTTTGACCCCGATTCCCTTGAAGTTGCATTCAAAGAACAATTTACAACCAAACCTACCGGCCATGGGTTTGGGCTTATGGTCTGTAAAAAAATTATAGACAGTAACAACGGCGTAATTAATATTGAATCTTCTCCCGGCAGTGGGGCAAATATCACTATAGAATTCCCACTGGCTGTAGAAAAAACAGCTGTATTAACCAGTTAAGTGATAATAAGAGTTATTTTTGAAAGACCCTGCTGCCTCGCTGGGTAATTGGCTCATTCTCTTTACATAAAGGGCAATCATCAACATCCCAGCTTATTGCATCAACAGAAGCGAGTGGCTTGAAAGGATAATCAAAACTCAACTCTCCCCCGGACCTGTCCAACATGACAGAGACACCAACAATATCAGCCTCATATGATTTTACTAAGTCAATGACTTCAAACAGAGACTTTCCTGTAGTCAGGATATCATCAACAATCAATACTTTGCGTCCTTTTTTTAAGGAGAAACCTCTCTTAAATACTCTGCCATTGTCACCAGCTTCTGCATAAATTGATTCCACTTTCAGATACCTGGCCACGTCATAGGCAAGAATAATTCCTCCGGTTGTCGGACCTACAACTGTTTCGACTCCGCTCTCATCAAACTGTTTAGCCATTTCCTGACATATTTGGGTACATATTACCGGCTGCCTTAAGAGATTAAATTTTTCATAATAAATATTACTGTGCCTGCCTGAAGTTAATTTGAAATGACCTTTGAGAAGGGCGTTTGCTTTTTCAAAAAGTTCCAAAATCTCATTCTGATTCATGCCGGCTCCGTTATGACAGCGACTGCGGCGGCGTATTCTTTTTCATGGGTAATAGAGATATGACAGAAAACTCCGGAAATTTTACATGATAGATTATCAGAAAAAATTACTTGCGGCACTCCGCTCTGAGAACTGAGAATCTCAAGTTCTGACCAGTTTGGTCTTTTGGTCAGGTAATATCCCAATGCCTTTATTATTGCCTCTTTTGCTGCAAATCTACCGGCGAGGAATATAGACTTATCTTTACGTTTGGAAAGGATTTCTAACTCTTTGTTTCCCAATATCTTCTTGGATAGTTTATTTCCAAAACGACCAATATTTTTTTCTATTCTGGATATTTTTACCAGATCAATGCCTATTGATTTAACCAAGTAATCTCCCTTTTCCTGAGAAAGTGTCAATACAAAACTCATATTTTCAGGAATAACATAAAACTTTAATTTTGCTTTGGCAATAGCTCTAATTTTATACTTGTGAAAGAAAACTTTGATATTATAATATTATTGAAATAAATAATGGAGAGGTGAGCGGAATTTGATTTTTTTCTAACACTTTACTAATGAAGGTTGTCTCTCATCAGTTGCGTAACCGCCGTGAACTCGTTTAGACGAATAGCGAATACAAAATGCTGTGGGCGGCTCTAAAAACCCTTTAAAGTATTTTATTTGAGGAAATATACCTCAGATACCTGCTCACCTTCCTTATTTTTTTCCTTAAAAGAATCCAAAGGGCTAATTAATTTTCAAGAATAAATCAGATGAAAACCGGCTGGGTTATTTCTTTTAGGAGCATTTCATAATTGGTCTCAACATCGACTCTCTTAAAAGATGCAAAATAAAACATGTGGCCAATTGAAATTAAATAGAGATGGTCTCCCTCAACTTCATAAACACCCTGCTCTCTTCTATCACCTCCGGGGAGAAGGATGAATATATCGAAGAGACAATTCAGGTCGGCATGTATCTTCTGAAAATTTGATTTGAAAACAGCTTCTTCCTCGTAATCAAGAAATTTGCCTGACAATGAAAGAGGAAATAAGAACCTGAATCCGGGGAGAGCTTTTATCTGTTCATCCATCGGCAGTGCAGATGCAGATGATTGAGAATCGGATTCTCGCTGACCGTCGGCGTGAGTATCTGCTGATTCTGTTCTTGGTTTACTGTTCTCTGCATTACTCTTGCCTTTACCAATAGTTTTAAGAACTTCCTGATGTTGTACTTTTATTATCTCATCAGCTTTACTCTGCTCTTCAGAAGAAAGAATTGGTTCATTCAGTTTTCTTTCAATCTTATGAACTACCTGACCGCCATTTAGAATGGTGGTGGTAATCCTGGGATATGGCCGTTGGGCGTACTCTGTCTGCACCTGTAAGGAAAGAGATTGAGATTTGACCAACGAAGTTCTGCCTGTAGGTATAAATTCACTCATAATAATAAATAAGACATTCAGTAATATATTTCAATTCAATATAATGTCGGCATTTTTAACAGCTGGAATAACCGCAATTTTGACAGGTAAAACAACCGGAGCTGTAAATCATCACTCCTGAACAATCAGGGCATATCTCAGCTCCCATCCCAGATGATTGCCGGGAAAAACTGAAATTTCTGTGCAATACTTGAGCAATAGCATCTGGAATAGAAACAACTTTTACTCCGTTGCTATATGATGTCATGGAACCGCCAATTCCTTTGAGCTGTTTTATAATTTCTGACATATCTACTCCTGACCTCAGCGAAATTGAAATAAGCCGGCAGATTGCTTCGGTGTCGGCCATAGTAGAATATCCGGATTTTCCTATCTGGGCAAACACCTCAAACGGTTTATTGTTTTTTATGTTCACGGTCACATATAAATTTCCATAGGCGGTCTTAATTTTTTCTGTGAACCCATTAAGTTTGGTGGGTCTTTTTTCTTTAAAATGTTTTAGCCCGGTTTTATTCTCTTCTCCGTCCGCGACAAGAGACAACACCTGCATGGGGCGGGAGTTGTCCCGATAAATTGTTATTCCTTTGCAATTAAGTTCAAATGCTTTCAGGAAAGCTGTTTTAACATCTGCCATAGTTGATGATTCTGAGAAATTTATTGTTTTTGATACCGATGAATCAGAATACTTTTGAAACTCAGCCTGCATCTTAATATGTTCCTCAGGTGTAATATCCTCGGCAGTTAAGAAAATAGATTTTATGTTTTCGGGCAGTTCATTTATGCCGGAAATGCTTCGCTTTGATTTTATCTTTTCTATCAATTCTTCAGAGTAAAGGTTTTCTGACTTGAGGGCATCTTTCAGTAATGAATTCATTTCAGCCAGCCTTATTCCTTCCAAGACATTTCTTTCATATGCCAGAGCATAATACGGCTCTATTCCGGAGGAGCAGTTGGCAATAATAGAAATTGTTCCGGTAGGTGCAATGGTCGTTAAAGTAGCGTTTCTCATTGACACGTTTTGTTTCTGATAAATAGAGTGTTCCCAGTTAAGAAATTTCCCTCTGCTTTTTGCAAGTTCCGATGAATGTTTTGAGCTTTCTGAATGGATGAACTTCATAATTTCTCCGGCCAGATTAAGCGCTTTTTCTGAATTGTAAGGATGCCGCATTTTGATTAGCATATCTGCCCAGCCCATAACACCAAGCCCAATCCTCCGGTTTTTCTTGGTCTGGATTTCAATCTCTTTGAGGGGATACTTATTCTGATCAATGACATTATCCAGAAAATGCACGGCTGTCCTGACACTGCCGGCCAGTTTTGCCCAGTCAACAGATTTATCATTGGTAACAAAATTTCCCAGATTTATTGACCCCAGATTACAGGAATCATAGGGCGGAAGGGGCTGCTCTCCACAGGGGTTGGTAGCCTCAATTGTCTCAAATGGATAAGTGGGGTTGCCTTTATTCATCCTATCCAGAAAGACAATCCCCGGTTCACCGGTCATCCAGGCATGCTCCACAATCAGGTCAAACAGTTCAACCGGATTGACAAACATTTTTTTGCCGTCTCTTTCATGGACTTTTCCGGTTAACGGATTTACAAGGGGAAATTTTTCTTTTTTATAGTAAGCATCAAAAAATGCATCGGTTATACCGACTGATATGTTGAAATTTGTAATCTCTCTTGTATCCTCTTTGCAACTGATAAATTCATATATATCCGGGTGGTCAACTCGCAATATCCCCATGTTGGCACCACGCCGGGTCCCCCCCTGCTTGACAGCTTCGGTGGACGCGTTATAAACTTTCATAAACGATACAGGACCGGATGCAACCCCGGAAGTGGAAGCAACTCTGGAGTTTCTCGGCCTCAAACGGGAGAAAGAAAAGCCTGTCCCGCCGCCGGTTTTGTGAATTAAGGCGGCGTGTTTGTTAGTTTCAAAAATCTCCTCCATTGAGTCTCCAACCGGCAGAACAAAACAGGCTGAAAGCTGTCCCAGTTCTTTTCCGGCGTTCATTAATGTCGGAGAGTTTGGCAAGAAATCAAAATTAGCCATCATATGATAAAATTTTAGGGCTGTTTTTTCAATATCTACGGAGTCTGCGCCATAATTCTTGTCGGCTAAAGCGATAAATTCAGCTACCCGGATAAAAAGCTGTCGGGGTGTTTCAACGATATGGCCGTTTTTGTCTTTTTTCAGATATCTTCTCTGTAATACCTGAATTGAGTTTTCAGATAGGTTTATTTCTTTATATTTTTCCATACCTCTTTCTAAAACATAAATTGACTATCAATTGTTCATAACTTAATATAATTATGATTCAATTATTTGAAATCACATTTTTGGTGATATCAAGAAATTTATTTGGCCGGCAGTAAGTCCGGGTCGCTCTCGATAATCATTTCCAGATAACTAACGCCTCTCATCCCCAAATATGCCTCCGGCTCCTGATAGAGTTTATCTCTTAATGCTTTGTCCAAAGAGATGAACTCGTATCCGCTATCTTTGATAGCCTGCAATAGTTCATCTAAAAAGATGGCGTTTAACTGGTTGGCCCGAAGCATCAAAATATGGCGGCAGTTTCTGCCGAGAACCTGATAAGAGAGTAGTTCCGAGTTTTCAATTTCATCGAGGACATGATTGACATATTCATTCAAGAGAGAGTTATATTTTGTGGAATCAAGTTTCCCTTTTGTTTTTTCAAGCTGCAAATTATACAGATAATCTTCCACAACCACCGTTGCCGGGACAACTTTTATCTCGTATTTTTTGAAAAAAGCTGCTGCTCTTCGTTTTTTTTCTTCATTGTCACCATAGTGAAGGTATGGAAAGCGGAAAAATCTTGGTTTTTGACCAAACCCGCTGAGCATAGGTTCCAATATATCGCTCCCCTGAACAACATCTTCCAAAAAGCTGTTTATTTCGTGCGAGTTATAATCCAAGTTTGAAAAAGTCTGGTTTCCCATTCGATGCCCCCCGTTTAACCACTTACCAATTATGTCATAACTTTCTTTGAGTCTGGAACCGACTACAAACCCGGCGGCTTTGACTTTATATTTTTTGAGGACATGTAAAATCTGCTTATTTATTGAGTCCCGGTCAAATTCATTAAAAGAAATAGAGACAGGGAGATCATCGAAAGTGATACATATCTGGCCTGATTTTTTTTTGCTCTGTATGTTACTTTTGGTTTTGGACTGGGCAGTAATATCCGTGGCTAAAAATACTATTAGAAGAAGGGTGAGTATATATTTAAGATAATAAAAAAAATTCATGTTGTTATCTTTCCAATTCATAAATCATCATAAAGTTTGTCGGTACCGTTGAACCAAAAGGTGCACCTCCGGTAATAAACACTTTGTCACCTTTTTTTGCCAGTTTAAACTTTTTACAAATCCTGTTTACAGTTGAGGTCA
>JACZYS010000002.1:6795-12248 GCA_022570975.1 Candidatus Zixiibacteriota bacterium
AATGAACCGGGCTGGACTATAAGAGCAGAATAAACACCCCGGTGCAAAGTGAGCCGGGACAAAACCGAGCTGTCCGGGGAAAGAGCTATTATTGGCTGTCTCGGAAACAAATTTGAGATCATCTCAGCCGTGAAACCGGAAGTTGTAAAGGCAAAAATTGCTTTGGTATCAAAATGTTCATCGGCCATGCTGACCGCTTCGCCTATCGCCTGAGAAATGTCATGTTTGATAAGATGCCTCTTGATATTTACTTTCGGCCGCAGTGAAGATGCTTCTGTTGTTTCAATTACCCTTGCCATAGTTTTAACCGCTTCCACCGGATAGTCACCGGTTGAAGTTTCCGCGGAAAGCATGACGGCATCGGTATAGTCAAATACGGCGGTAGCAACATCGCTGATCTCGGCTCTGGTTGCTCTTGGGGAAGAACGCATTGACTCAAGCATCTGGGTCGCAACTATAACCGGTTTCTGATGCCGGTTGGCCAGTTTGATAATTCTTTTCTGCAGACGAGGAACCATCTCAGGCGGAAGCTCCACCCCCAGGTCTCCTCTGGCAACCATGACCCCGTCGGCAAATAAAATTATTTCATCCAAGACTTCTATTGATTCTCTTTTTTCTAATTTGGCAATAACTTTTTCCTTGCCGCCAAATTTCTTGATTAGCTTTTTGGCTTCTATAATGTCATTCCCGGAACGGACAAATGAGAGAGCAATATAATCGGCGTTCAGCTCAACAGCCGTTTTGATATCTTCTACATCTTTTTCAGTAATTGTCGGAATATCAAGGGTTGTATCAGGTAAGTTTATTCCTTTGCCCCCGGCTATCAGACCGGAGTTCAATGCCGTTACTACAATTTTGGTTTTGTCTGAGGAGTTGATGTGAAATACCAGATTGCCGTCATCAATAAAAAGGCGCTCGTTGGCCTTAACCGATTTGATAATCCCGGGATGATTGACCCCAATCACGTTTTTGGAAAGGTTTGTGTCACCGACAGTAATTGTCAGTTTGTCCCCCGGTTGAATCTCCAGCTCCCCCTCAAAACGGTCCAGTCTCAGTTTTGGGCCGGAAATATCTATTAGCAGTCCGATAGGAAAATCGGTTTGCCCTTTGACTGATTCTCTGATAAGTTTTGCCGCTTTAACAAAATCTTCTTTTTGACCGTGGGAGCAGTTTATCCTGAAGATATTCACTCCCAATTTCACCAAGTCTCTGATTTTCCGCTTACTTGCTATTGCCGGGCCAAATGTGGCCAAAATCTTGGTTTTCTTCATAATTACCATTAGAAACAAATAAACCACCCAAATCAACAAAAACAGGTCACTTTAGCCGCATTGGCAGAATTGTTGCATTCAATAAGTCACTGTACTGCAATTAAATAAGAGATATCCGCCAATTATTATCGCATTCTTCAAGAGAATCTTAGGAAATTGGGAGAAAATGTGCTATACTGTTCATTCAAAAGGAATTTATTATTTTAACGTTCATGGAATAGAATTTACGAGGAATTTGAGGTTTGAGGTTATGAATAAGAAAGTAATTATTGCGGCCAATAATATGATTTTTACTTCTAAGATGATGAGTATTTTAGACGGAATGGATGCCGAGGGGATAAAAGCAATCCGCTCCGATGAAATCTTCGCCAAAGCACAGGAAATCAAGCCAGACCTGATCGTAATTGATCTCAATTTAAACGGAATTGAAGCACCATCGCTGATCAATAAACTTCGCTCATACGGCTCAACTCAGGGTATCCCAATTGTCTGCTACTCTCCCCATATCCTGAAAGACCAGATGAAAGCAGCAAAAACAGCCGGGGCAACCGAGGTTCTGCCAAATTCAAAAATGAGCTCCCGAATGAGTCAGATTATCGGCAAATACGTAGCTGCTTAGTATCTGAGATATTTTTTACTATAATTGCATTTTGATTTTCGCTCTATATCATATAAGAATAGGTGCGTCTAATGAGAATTCTTGAAATTCATATTGAGGTTTCTGATATTGTTGTTTCGCTGGAATTTTACAAGAAAATTCTGCCGTACCATAAGATAACCAGATGGTCAGATAACAAAGCCTATGCATTTATCCTTGAAGACGGTACCGCTTTTGGCATCTGGGAAAAAGGGAAAGTGGGCCTTCATAACGGACGAGCCGGCGAACATGTACATTATGCTTTTCAAATTAGTCCTGATGAATATGAATCATATAAATCAAAACTTCTTGCAATTCCGGTTGAGATTATTGAGCATGAATGGGATGACGGCTATCGGTCACTCTATTTTTTTGATCCTGACAACCATCAGGGTGAATTTATGACCAAAGACTGGCTAAAGCAGACGACCGGACAATAAGAGCCTTGAATCACTGCTATTCTTGCGAAGTAATCACTTGACAGAATAGTGAATTTCCGTGGGCGGCAGACGCCCTCGTCTGCCCTCTATTTGCAGGCTTTGAAATTATATTGTCGAAACCGAAGCGGATTTCGACCTACTCAAGTACTAAAACGGATTGCCGCGTCGTAGACTCCTCGCAATGACACGGTTGTGGGCAGTTCGCCTCCGCGAATCCTCGTCTGCCGCCGTCAAAAACTACTTTTTAGTTTGGTTCATCCCAATCTCCAACAGTTTCAAACGCCTTTTCAGCTCCATATTTTCCTTGTAAAGAGCCCGAATGGCTGCCAGGGTGAGCAGGATGGGAGATGAAATCGTCAAGGAAGATCTCGGCGACCTCTATTTGAGTTCACTTGCGACATCTTTGGACTCAGAATAAAATTCCAACCGGTGCAGGCCAACACCTACGATATAACGATTCGCTCAATGTTCTAAATTAAACAAGTGTTACCCTTGTGGAAGCGTAAAAAACTAAAACTCAGTCAGAAAAACCTTATATTAAAGAGAATTGGTGAACCAAGTCTACAATAAGATTACCATCTTCCCCATCTGCACTTCACCATCGGGGAACTCCACTGTCCAGTAATATATGCCAGAGACTACCGCCTGTCGGTTGCGGGTCACCAGATTAAACTCGTCATGGGTGTATTTAGGGTCGGAGCTGTCAACATCATGGGTTATTTTCCTGACCAGATCACCATCCAGGGAATGAATACGGATGATGCACTTTGGCGGAAGATTGGCAAAATGAATGGCACGCACCTTTTCATTGGGAAGATACTCGCGGGTGCGACCCTCAAATCCTCTCCGGCGATAGTTCCCATCTATTCTATAGGGGTTGGGGTAAATATAAACTTTCAGGTTTCCGCCAACTGACTGCTCCAAAGATGAGAACGGAAACAGCTCTTGTGCTTTCAATGTTTTGGATGTTTCAAGAGGGCTCAGTCCGGCCTCCGGTGAACCAAAATCAAAGACAGTTACATTCACCCAGTAAGGAACGGTTGGGAGAAGATTGTCGATAGTAAATTCATACTCATAATATTTCAAATAACCGTCAGTGGTGTAGTTGTCCTGAGTAAGCGAATCTATATTTAGAGGCGGAATGGGTTCGTCAGGAAATCTTTTTTGGATGGGAGAGTTCAAGCCTAACTGAGAGGCATTAAAATTATGAGGCATAAAATAAAATATTGAGTCTGAGAAATCAGGAAGATAATATGGCGTCCCTCTGGTGTAGTCCAATGGGTTAAAACTCATATCATTGCATTTATCTACTGAGCGGGCATAAAGACAACGAAGCTCATCCAAACTAAAAGGAATATTTTCCAGTTCAAAATTTGGATATGGCTGTATGGTCGGGTTCCAGACAAACTTGTCAAAGTTTTCCCGGTCATACCCGGCTACCAGTGAGTAGCTGCTTTCACGGTCATCACGACCCAGCCAGATATGGTAGCCCTCAAAATCAACAATCTGAGTCAGAAAATCTTTTTCAGTTTCAGAGCGGCTGCCATTGAAACGAACATGAACTCCGTTAACAGTTGGGGTCAGCCAGAATTTTAGAGCCGGAGGGGGTGCGGCGGCGCGCCAGTCAGGGATACCATCACCCCGGTAATATGTTGTCTCGGCAATCGTTGCCACCCAGCCGGATTCTGTGTTGATAGAGTCCAGAACACAAACTCTAAAATCCCCGGCATATCCGTCTCCATCGGTGTCAAAACCGGGGTTGTCATATATCCTTTCCGCCCACTGGGCATTTTTTGTAAAGTCAGTAAAATTTATATTGTCGTAATAGGCATCGGGGTCATCGGGCAGATTAACCAGATTGTCTGGGTCGGTATGAAAATTCTCCCCGGCAACATAGGCAAAAGGGATTGAGATTGATGCCCCCGGATAAAGAGTGTAGGGGCCGATTGAGAGTACGTATCTCACGTCTGTTCCTGTTGCAATGTTTATAGCGAAATACTGAGGAGGATAAATCCAGACAGGGTCAATTTGAAGAATGGCGCTGTTGTATGCCTGCACATAATCAATTTCTCCGTTACTCAAGATATGATACCTATTGACATCCCCCAAAGGAGTTCCCAATCCTCCTGTTCTGAAATCCCTAAATTCCTTTCGATGACGGGGACCATAATCAAAACCTGGGTCTGAATGGTTATGAACCCACCAATTGTAAGAAATTCTGGATATGTCCGGGTTGCCAAGAAATTTTATTCCAGTTACGTTTTTGCCAGACTTTCTACGTGAGTCACTCAATCCGATTCCGGGAAAGATTTTGTCAGTAAATTCACCGTCAATAGGATCACCGTCATTATCGGAAGTCCAGGCCAAATTCACAGTGTCAATATATTCACATTGTCGGTAAGACTCTACGATTTGTAAAAAGCCTGATAAATCATCTAATGCTTTACCACCACTTTCAACAAAGCCTACATCGCCATCCACATATAAACCCAAATAGAAGTCATTTAATGTTTTATCACCAATATTCTCAATTATAAGATCGAATAGTACAAAATCTTCCGCATATCCATATGACCAGGAATATGAATTCTGAGTCACTTCAATTCCCAGAGGCTTATGAATTCTATTTGCAAAATAGTCTCGGGTAAGCTTCAACAAAGTATCTGTAAACACGGCAACAAAATCTTGCTCAGAAACAGCGTCAATAAATTCTGGTTTTTCCGGGTCTAAGGATGTCCTGGATATCAAATTGCCGAAAGGTTCCACGTCTGGGAAAAACTCACGCCCAAGGCCGACTGATTGATCAAAATCCACTCCTGTTGACACTAACGTGTCGCCTCCAACTACTGCGCCCGCCCAAATAACGATACCGTATGTATGTTCAAGTAAACTGCCGATAGGGAATTCACACCCGATTGAGATAACTTCTCCTGTGAAGCAATCAATCGCCGTTGGGCCGCCAAAACCATTAATACCATAATTAGTTATGCCCATTGACAACTTCCCAATTGTATGCTCTGCTAAACAATATGCGGGAATAATTTCTTCTGCAGCTTTTGAAGATTGATAAAAACTCTTTTTAAGATTGTCCCTGGCAAAAATTGT
>JACZYS010000002.1:12258-30709 GCA_022570975.1 Candidatus Zixiibacteriota bacterium
CTTTCCCTTTATTTTCCCTCGTTCTAATATAAAAACAAATATAATATGATCAATCCTCAAAAGCAATCAGACTAATACAAGGCCAAATGCCAATACAGACAACCGAATCAATTATCTCTCCAATAGATAGACTATTCCAACCCAAAGAAAGTTTAATTTATTCAATTTTAAAATAAAAAAAACCACTCTCGGAAGAAAGTGGTTTTTTATGACTACAATGAAATTGTATTCTAATTCAAATATGCCCTCAGTGAGCGACTGCGCGAGGCATGACGCAAACGGCGGATGGCTTTCTCTTTAATCTGACGAACACGTTCACGGGTAAGTGAGAAACGAGCGCCAATCTCTTCCAAAGTCAGCGCTTTTTCATGGTGCAGACCAAAATAAAGATTGATAACTTCGGCCTCTCTGGGAGTCAGAGAATCAAGTGCCTTTTCAATCTCAATCCTAAGTGAGTTGCTCAAGAGAGCTTCATCCGGCGAGGGCTGGAATTCATCTTCTAAAACGTCTATAAGCGAGTTGTCTTCTGAAACAGAGAAAGGAGCATCAAGAGAAAGATGAGAGTTTGATATTTTCAAGGTATCAGTCACTTCTCCTTCGGTCAACTCCAGCTCGGCGGCAATCTCATTGGGTGCCGGTGCACGGCCAAGCCCCTGCTCAAGGCGGCTTGAGATTTTGCCGATTTTGTGTAAGGTTCCAACTCTGTTGAGCGGCAGACGGACAATACGGCTTTGCTCGGCCAGGGCCTGCAAAATTGCCTGTCTTATCCACCATACGGCATAACTGATGAATTTAAAACCACGGGTTTCATCAAATCTTTTAGCAGCTTTTATCAGGCCAATATTTCCTTCGTTGATTAAATCAGCCAAGGATAATCCCTGATTCTGGTACTGCTTTGCTACGGAAACAACAAACCGCAAATTGGCTTTGGTTAAGTCTTCAAGGGCTCTTTTGTCACCTTGCTTGATTTTTCTAGCCAGTCTTACTTCTGTCTCCGCGTTAATTAGCGGTGTTTCTCCGATTTCACGGAGATACAGGTCCAAAGACCTGTCTTCATCGCGATATTTTAAGGACTGTTTAGCCACGTCTTATGACTATCTCCTAAACTCTATGGTTAAAAGGTTAAAACTAATCCCGGCAGTTTCCGGGTTTGCCCATATAATTACCGATTGTATCCTATAATGATTTTCCTGACGATTGTGCCATCGGGCTCTTGAACGATGAGTGGAATTCTCTTTTTCATATTTGTTATTTGTCCCGTAATATTTATGAAATCATCCAGGTTTTTAACCGGTTTGTTATTTACTTGTAATATAATAGTTTTGCGGAGGATGGATGCTTTATCGGCAGGAGAATCAGGCAAAACCCTCCTGACATACATTCCTTTCACAAAGTCCGCATTAATCAACTCAGCTAATTCTTTGGTGAACGGCATTACTTCCATACCCATCCACTGAGAAACATCAAAATCATCGCGATCAGTTTCTGGCAGAGGAGAATTGCTTTGAGCTGCAAAGAAAGCGTCACGGTCAACTACTGAAACCGTGAGATTTATATGTTTACCCTCTCTGACTATCTCCAAAGGGACTTTATTCCCTGATTTTATGGTCGAGACCAAAATCCTCAAATCATTAACCGACTCAACTTTCTTGTTGTTAAATTCAATTACCACATCCCCTTTTCTTATCCCTGCTGATTTGGCCGGTGAGTTATCAAAGACATTATCAATTAGTACTCCCTTAACAGCATCCAACCCCTGACGATTTGCTTCTTTCTGGTTTAAAGCTCTAAGAGATACACCAAGCCATCCCCGGTGTGCTTTTCCAGTTTCAATCAGATCCGGCACAATTGCACGGGCAAAATTTATGGGAATTGCAAAACCAATTCCCACCGATGTTCCGGTAGGGCTTGAGATAGCGGCATTGACACCGATACATTCACCGCGAATATTCAACAGCGGTCCGCCGGAGTTGCCGGGATTTATAGAGGCATCGGTCTGAATATAATTTTGATATCCGGGTGAATCAGGCCCAAAATATAGATTGCTTCTCCCCTTGGCAGAAATCACGCCGACAGTCACGGTTCTGTCCAGTCCCTGCTGGGGGAATGGATTACCAATGGCAATGGCCCAATCTCCCACTTTGAGAGCATCAGAATCACCAAAGGGAATCACCGTCAATTTTTCCTGCGGTTCAATTTTTAAGACGGCCAAATCTGTTTCTGAATCGCCGCCGACTAACTGAGCATCATAGACATAGCCGGACGAGGTTCTGACTTCAATACTTTCCGCTTTTTCTACGACATGGTTGTTGGTCAGAATATATCCATCTTCTCTGAATACAAATCCGGAGCCGGATGAGTTTCCACCCTGAGCATGCTTTTTCCACCAGGGACTCTGGGTCGGTTTTAATCGGACTGAAATATTAACTACGGCATCTTTATACTGCTCAACTACAGATACGAATGGAGATTCCATCTCGCCATCGGCATTTTGGACTACCTGTTTGGTGCTTAACTGGGCAACCTTTACCGGGACTTCAGCTAAAGATTTTGGTGTCAGGTCAAAATTGGATGCTATGATAATCCCAAAGACAGAAAAAACCACCGCTAAGAAACCGGCAGTAAGAAAATTTATCCCTTTTTTGTTATGACTAACCTTGCTGGTCATTTGCTCCTTTAGAATTCTTTCCTCCAAATCCAAACTAGCCTATTAATATAATTAAGAATTGCATTTCTGTCAAGGGAATCTTTCCCTAATTAACTGTCTTTCACTCTTTTATAACGTGTCAAACCAATAATAGATTCAAAAAAAATCAAAAATTTGCATATTTTGTGGGATTTTTCAGAATCCTTGCAAAACTTGAAAACTTGCCCCTTTTTCAAGAAACTTAAGTCCATGCCAACCATATCCAAGCAAAATCACAGCCAATTCCAAAACCTCTCATACTTTTTCAGTCAGTTGACTTTATTCGGAAATTCGTCTAAACTTAGTCTATATGAAAACAAGGGAAGAAAGAGTAAGAGAACTGACGGCCATTGGCAGAAAACTCTTGTTGAATAAGATGATTGCCGGTTCAGACGGCAACCTATCGGCAAGACTTGAAAATGGGAACATATTGGTTACGGCTTCAGGCAGCAGACTGGGTGAGCTCACCGAGTCAGACTTTGTAGAAATTGACTCAGATGGAAATCAAATAAACGGCAACGGCTTGCCTACATCTGAACTAAAAATGCATCTCTTTGTATATAAGAACCGTCCGGAAATAAATTATTCTGTCCATTCTCACCCGGTCAATGCAACTGCTTTTGCGGTCGCCGGAGAGGAGCTGCCGGAGAATATATTGCCGGAAGTTTTGGTCTTTGTTGGCAGAATTCCCCTGACGGAATACGCCCCCCCGGGAACTGATTCTGTACCGGAATCTATTTCTCCGTTCATAAAAAATTCCGATGCTTTCCTTTTGAGAAATCATGGACTTTTGACTATTGGCAAGAGCGCAAATGAAGCAATGAACCGCCATGAAACGGTTGAACATTTTGCCAGAATCATAATAAAGGCTAGACAGCTGGGAGATCTGACCACCATTCCAAAAGAAGATGTAAGTAGATTGTATGCTTTAAGAGAAAAAATGAATACGGAAAATCAGCTGAGTTGAAGATGCCGATAAAAAAAATCATATTGGAAAAAGCAAACCGACTTTTTAGAATTCCGCCGGAAGTAAACTCATTTTTTAGGATCGAAAAAAAGAGAACTTTAATAAAGAGAACAGAATATATTGACCTCTTGTCTTTTAATTGGAACTGCTCTTTTGATGAAGATTTTTCCAAAACCACAGAGAGCCTGATGCCAGCTGGCAGAGAAAGTATTATGTCTCTTAAAGAAGAGCTGGCCGGCTGGTATCTGAAAACAGATAAAGTTAGACTGAATCCAAAAAGTGAAATTTATATTGGCGGCGGAATTTCAAGCAGCCTGCAAGCTCTCTCAACAGCCTTTATAGACCCGGGAGATATTGTCTTTGTACCAGAAATTTCCATTCCCCTTTACCGCAGGGTCACTTATATCTCTGGCGGTGAGCCAATCACTTACTCGGTCAATGCCGTCAATAACTGGCAGCCCGATTTTGAAAAAGTTAACAGCCCTCTGGGCAGAGTTGCCAAATTTCTGATTCTCAATTCTCCCCACAATCCGACCGGGGCAGCACTCAAAAGTAAAGATTATGAATACCTGGTCTGGCTGGCGGCCAAAGAGAATATCGCAATTATCAATGATGCCGCCTACCGAACTCTCTCCGGGTCTGTTCTGGATTCTTTTCTGTCTGTTAAGGGAAGTATGAAAACGGGAGTGGAAGTCTCTTCGTTCTCTTATCTTTTTGGTTTGCCGGCAATGAATTTTGGATTTGTTGCCGGTAACAAGGACCTTATAAACGGGCTCAAAGAGACAGACAGGTTTAATGGGCATCAAATTCCGGCATATTTTGTAAATGTGGCCCTTGATGGTATCAGGCAGTTTCCCGGCAAAAACTTAAAAGAAATAAAGTCAAAATTCCAGAAATCAGCGGCTGAGGCCGACCGTCTGCTTGAGATACTCTCCCTTGAAAGCTACGGATTTAACTCTATTCCTTTTATCTGGGCCAAGATCAAAAAAAGAAGCCGGGCCGTAAACGCAGCCAATATTCTAAAAAGAAGGAGCCAGATTTTGAGCCTTCCGGGAAATATTCTTGGGAATAGCGGCGAAGGGTATTTGCGGTTTTCGTTGACGGCTTCGGCTGAAAGCTATCAACAGGCAATTAAGAGAACAAAGAGCAAACTGAAGCTGCTTAAACTGGATAGAGAAGAATGAAAGATATAATAAGACTTACCGGAATGTCTTTTTACGGCTACCACGGAGTCTCCGCGGAGGAAAAGGAGACCGGAAGAATGTTTGAGGTAGACGCTGAACTGGAGGTTGACCTTGCCTCCGCCGGACACAGTGACCGTTTAAGAGATACTGTTGATTACACAAAAATATATAAACTTATTAAAGAGACACTTGAGACAAAAGCGTTTTCGCTGCTTGAAGCAATTGCCTCTGAGCTGGCAACTAAACTTCTTGACAACTTTCCGGTTTACAGAGTAACTTTAAAAGTGAGAAAACTAACCCCGCCAATTGCGGGGCATATAAAATATATTGAAGTGGAAGTCACCAGATTACAGTCTGACATGGCAAAACTAATTGATGAAAAACTGTAATCAGTAATAAAAAGAGGTAACCTGGCAAAAACAGCATACATATTACTTGGTTCAAATTTGGGTGACCGGGAAAGAAATTTGAAGACTTCTATCGAAGAGATTAAGGACATCTCCGGGCTGGAATTAATTGCCACCTCGGCTGTTTACCTGTCAGAGGCGGTTGATATGGAAGGTGAGAACCCGGATTTTTTGAATCAGGTGGTCATGGCCGAGTTTGAATATTTACCTTCGGAATTGCTCTTGCAGTTAAAGAAAATTGAACAAAGCATGGGTCGAGAAAATAAGGGTAAGAAAAGACCAAGAGTTATTGACTTGGATATCTTATTGTTTGGCGATGAAATTATTGAGACTGACGATTTAATCGTTCCTCATGAAGAGCTTCTCAATAGAAATTTTGCCATGATACCCCTTGTTCAAGTTTCTCCTGAGATAACCCATCCTAAAACAAGAAAACTAATCGCTGAATATATTAAAGATGACAATTCAAACTCGGTAAGAATTTATAAGGATCATGTTGCAAGAAACATCTAGCCCAAACTATATAGCTATCGAAGGTGTCATTGGAGTTGGCAAAACCACATTCTCCAAAATGCTTTCAGAGAAAATATCTGCCGATCTATTAAACGAAGAAGTATTTGAAAATCCTTTTTTGGTCGATTATTACAAGAATAAAAAACGGTTTGCTTTTTCCTGCCAGTTGTTTTTCTTAATCTCCCGTTTTCAACAGCAACAGAAACTTATGGTAAGGGATTTGTTTGCCCAGAAGATTGTGGCCGATTATCTTTATGCCAAAGACTCCATTTTTGCATCAATTACACTTTCGGAAAGGGAGCTGGTGCTCTATGAAAAAATAGCCCCAATCCTTATTGAAAATATCCCCAAACCTGATTTGGTGATTTATCTTCAGGCTTCTACCCCGGTTTTGTTAAGCAGAATTAAAAAACGGAATTACCTCTTTGAAAAAACTATTGATTATGAATATGTTGAAATGATAAACAAGGCCTATGATTATTATTTTTTCAATTACACTGACACTCCGCTATTGGTTGTCCGGACCGATGATATAGATTTTGTCAATAATCTCGAGCATTTTAATGACTTAATCGATCAGATTCATAAGCCTATCGCCGGTAAAAAATACTACACCCCCTCGGGTGAATTTGTCAGAGAATAAGCCGATGTCCAAAATTTTAACCAAGAAGAAAAAGACTGTCCAAACTTTCATCAAGAAAAAATCCAAGGGTGAAAAAATAACTATGCTTACCGCCTATGATTATTTTACGGCTTCATTGCTTGACCGCTGCGGTATTGACTCGATATTGGTTGGAGATTCTGCCAGCAACGTGGTTCACGGACATAAATCAACCATTCCTATAACGATGGATATAATGGTTGCCCATACGGCGGCTGTTGCAAGGGGAAATCAGAATTCCCTTATTGTAGCAGATATGCCCTTCCTCTCTTTTCAGCCGTCAGTCGAAATTGCTATCCTGAGCTCCGGCAGATTCTTAAAAGAAGGCGCGGCCGAAGCTGTCAAAATGGAAGGCGGACTTGAGATGATGCAAATTGTTGAAAAGGTAGTCCAGGCCGGTATTCCTGTTATGGGTCATATTGGTTTGACGCCGCAGTCTATCCACCGCTTTGGAGGTCCAAAAATTCAGGGAAGAAAAGAAAAATCGCAGACATATCTCAAAGAGTCTGCATTGGCATTAGAAGAAGCAGGATGCTTCTCAATTGTATTGGAACTGGTTCAGGCTGATATTGCCAAGGAGATAACCGATTCACTTAAAACGGCGGCTACAATTGGTATTGGCGCCGGTGCTGGCTGTGACGGTCAGGTATTAGTAATAAACGATATACTGGGGCTGGTCGATGATAGTTTTAAACCAAAATTTTTAAGACAATACGTTAACTTATCTCCAATAATTCTGGAGGCTGTCGAGAAATATATCAGCGATGTTCAGACTGGGGAATTTCCTTCGCAGGAAGAATCATATTAGAAGATCTTGAAGTAATACAAAACTATAACTTCTACCACCATAAATACTGTTCCAACAACGACGTACTTCCAGACATTCGATTTTGGTTTAAACGGAATGACATCAACCGGTTTTTTGGATCGGCTGGCCGCGGCTCTTTTTCTATCTTCCTGAAAATCATCATAGTCCATAAGGAATTGATCACAAGAGCTAAAGCGATGACTGACTCTTATGGCCAGGAGTTTCTTAAAAATGGCACAAATATCTTCGGGTAGTTCACGTCTGATTTCACCTAACATTAAGTTAGTCTGACTGTCATATTCCGGGTTCTTTCCGGTAATAAGTTTAAATAAGATGACCCCAAAAGAATACATATCAGCAACTTTTGAGCTTTTTCTCTCCGGAGCCAAATACCAGTTTTTGCGTCTGGTCTCTTTATAATGAATAGGGAGTCCAAAATCTGACAGTTTGGGAATGTCATTTGAGTCAAAGAGAATATTTGACGGTCTCAGATTTCCGTGAACTATATTATTCTTGTGGGCAAAACTTAATCCCTTGCCAACTTCAACCATAAGAGCAAATGCTTTTTCCCAATCATATATCCTGACCATCCTGTCAGCCAGTGAGCCGCCGGGCGCATACTCAGAAATTATGACAGTTGTATTTTTGTCTCCTCCGGAACCAAATATTCTTACAATATTGTTGTGTTTTAGAGATTTTAAGATATTTGCTTCTTTTTTACCGTACTCTCCCCGGTCATGTTTTTTAATTACATACAAGCTCTTGTCAATTCTGTTTTCTACTAATACGGTTGAACCAAAGCGCGTCTCTTTAATAGTATCCAGGTAACGGCATTTACCCATGAATGAATCTGAACCAATTCCGGAAATGTCATTTTCAGATCTGTTGGCCGCTCTCTTTTCATCAGTTGTTTCTAAGATTGCATCTTTTAATTCTACTTCAATTTGTTTTCGAGCGCTGACCGACAGGCTATGATATTCATCTCTAAGCTTTTGGAAATGACGGTAATCAAAATTGGACAGCTTTTGTATCCTCTGCTTAAGTAATGCCAAGTTTTTTGAAATGCGTTGTTCCTCCGCTGAGATGGCTTCTAACTTAGCGACGATCAGGTATCTTCCTTGTTCAGTGCCGCCAAATTCCTCAACCATTTTTCGCAGCTCCAATAAATCGGCGAGGATTTCTTTTGAACTACCGCGTGCTTGTTGACTTATTTTTTCAAGACCTTTCTTTATGAACTTCTTCTCCTTTTTTCCTGGTCGATCTTGCCTGATGATGCGGTCATTGCAATTTTAACGAACTGGCGTCTTAACAATCACCCAAAAGAAAATAAAGGAATAATTACGGCAAGCGAGACTGAAGAGCAAGTTGGGTGGGCTTTCAAGAAAGATTATTCTGGATATGGCTGTAATGAACGAGTAATTGAATCATTCTGTGACCCAAAATGTCAAGTCATTTTGAAAAACAAGAATTTTGAAAAACAAGTCGTCACTGTTTTGAGTAATCAGGGAACCGCTGAATCTCGACATCAAAGAGGCGTCTAAATATCTCGGCATAAGCTGGAGATACTTAGACGAAATCAAATGCAAGCGATTAGATCCAGCCAATAAGAAATTCGTGAGGTAGATCAATCAAGGCAAGCGAGTGCTTTTTCCAGTCGAAGAATTGAGGCGCTTTAATCAGCAGCTAAAGCGTGAACAGTGGCAAGAAAGTAGTTGATTTTTGCTCTTTCATTTCTAAATTAAGGCCATGCCATATCGTCAGGTTATAGTTTCGAGCGCAAAGCCGGCTAGAAAAGCTGGCAAGGGAGTCTGGCAAGTAGATATTTAGGTGAGGGGCTTGCCAAGATATCAGAAGAGACGCTATGGTACCAGAACGGAAATAGCTGGTGAGGAGGTTAAGATTCATGAACAAATGCTTGCCCAGGTTGGTAAGGTTTCTGGAGTACTGAAGGATCCTACTTTTTCTGAATTCGCGGATTGGTATATTGAATACGTCAAGCCGCTACAGAAGAGTTGGAAGACTCCGTTAACGCGAACCAAAAATATTGATCGATTTTTAGAGGCAACCGGGCATACCAAGAAAACATTGAGCGAATTTCAGACGAGCGATGTCATTGATTTCATGCGTTGGCGTCGCAGCGAGATAATACCCAATAAGACCCAGAAACCCCCAAGTGAAGTTACAATTAAACGTGATGTCGTCTGTTGGAAGACAATGATCAATATGGCGGTCAAAAGCCATGAATTATAGCGAGTATTTGAACAAAAAATCGGCTTCTATCGTAGAAATCAAAAAAGTGATTGTGAAAAAATTGTGAAATTTGGTTTTTCATGCTAAACATATAGAATATTTAATTTATATTAATACAACAACCTGGCGGTGTAGCTCAGTCGGCTAGAGCAGTGGAATCATATCCAACTTTCTCTCCTGTAAGTCCTTTAAAAACAATTACAAACTTAGTTACCAACTGAGCATTTGAAATTCTATTTAACGCACTGGAAATGCACCAGTTGTGCACTGTTGTGCACACCAACAAGTGGCAATAATATGGCAATAAAATCGATGGTTTTTTCTACCGCCTTACGAAACAAAGGCCTTTATTTGTACGCTTGCCTTTTGTGCAACGGTGGGTGTTTCAAGTCCCCCATATAGTGCAATTGTAAGTTAAAGAGCAACTGATTCGTAATCCGCTGCTTTTTACACTCATTCTATGGTTTAAAGTATTTAAAATATTGAATATAAGGCGGTTCAAGATTTATTTGAACCGCCTTATTTATTTTTCGATCTAATTTCTTAAAAATCAATAGAGTATACATGGAGCGTACATGGCGATACCATGTAGACTACCTGCCCAAAAACTGCCCCAAAAAGCGATTGTGGCTTTTTACAATTTGTGATGTAACGGGGAGTTTTGTTTGGGGACTGATTTTATCTCCAATTTTGAGTGATTGGTTGTGCTCATAACCCAAAGGTCGGGGGTTCGAATCCCTCCTCCTGCTACATGTATGAATCATGGGGTTAAGAATTATCTTAAGCCCTTTTTCGTTTCATTGAACTCAACCTGTGGTCTTCATAGCTTTGTGGTGTCAGGTTTTTTACGTTATAGTAGAGGTCTAGCCTGGTTTCTCAAATAAGCGTTCAAAATAATTCTCCAACATTTACTTGATTTCATACTAGTTATTGCCTATTTTAACACCTTATGTGTTTCCCAGTGTTGAGATTTCAGCCGTTATGAGCGTCATCCTCAACCGAGAGGGCGGAGGATGCTCAATATTTTCACTTTATTGGGGGATGCTGTGAAGGAAGCAGTCAACTCGGAGACTTGGTGAAACAGATAGCAAGTAACGTCCAAAATTCGTTGTCACTTGTTACTCAAGGGAATGAATGATATTTAAATGGCATCTGTTGCTCTAAATAATGTCTACAAATACTTTGACAAAAATACTGTCGCTGTAAAGGACCTAAGTATTGATATCAAGGATAAAGAACTTGTTGTCTTAGTTGGTCCTTCCGGCTGTGGTAAATCCACAACACTGCGAATGATTGCCGGACTTGAGGACATAAGCAAGGGCGAACTCTATATCGGAGATCTGCTGGTCAATGATGTTCCGCCAAAGAACCGGGATATCGCCATGGTCTTTCAAAACTATGCTCTTTATCCCCATATGACGGTTTTTGAAAACATGGCGTTTGGCCTTAAGTTGCGCAAACACCCAAAGGCGGAAATAAAACAGAGTGTTGAGAAGGCCGCTGATATTTTAGGAATCAAAGATTTGCTCAGTAGAAAACCTAAAGCCCTCTCCGGGGGACAGCGGCAACGGGTAGCCCTGGGCAGAGCGATTGTTAGAAATCCGCAGGTATTTCTTTTTGATGAACCGTTGTCGAACCTGGACGCCAAGCTCCGGGTGCAAATGCGTACCGAGATATCAAAACTGCATAGCTCGTTAGAAGCCACCATGATCTACGTGACTCATGATCAGGTTGAAGCTATGACCATGGGAGATCGAATCGTGGTGATGAAAGATGGCGTGGTGCAGCAGATTGACACCCCTTTAAGTTTGTATAACTTTCCGCAAAACAGATTTGTGGCAGGTTTCATCGGCAGCCCGGCCATGAATATTCTGGACGGTAAAATTATTAAAGATAACGGACTCTGGTTTGATGACGGAAACTTGAAATTAAAGCTCCCCAGGAAATATGAGGAAAAGCTGGCAGGATATATGGATGAAGAAGTCAGTTTTGGAATTCGGCCCGAAGATATTTATGAAGCTGGTTTTGCTCACGGTTTGGAGGAAACAACAGTAGAAGCATCTTTAACGGTAGAAGTGGTGGAACCCATGGGCAATGAAATCTTTCTTTATGTCTCCGCCGGAAAGCATCCAATGGTCGCAAGAATTGATGCACATTCACAAGCTGCCATTGGACAGAAAGCGAATCTTGCATTTAATATGGCTAAAGCCCATTTTTTTGATGCGGCAACGGAAGAAGCGATCCAATTAAAAGTTTGACTTACCCGCGCGTTTTTTCCTTTTTGGTTGCGGCTTGTCCGAGTTAGGTTTGTCGAGTTTAAAACGACTGTTTCCACCAATCTTTACCATCAATCTACCAGGGCTCAAAGATTGCTTTTTCGTTTGGATGAGGGTTCCAACGATCTTGTGACTTTACGAGGTTTTTTATGGGAGCTATTCAACCAAATGATCAAACTAGCGCTTGCATGCAGTTAATCAATTCGCTAACATTCACAGTTGCTATGCCAGTCGTGATATCAGACATGGCATACGGGATGACTAGCTCATTGTTATGAATAATGGCGCCGCAGGTATAAACGACATTGGGGACATATCCTTCGCGTTCTTCTTCACGTGGGCTGAGTAACGGCTCTTCAAGGCGGGCAATAATTTTTGTTGGATTTTCAAGGTCAAGTAGCATCGCTCCGATGCAGTACTGTCGCATAGGACCGACACCGTGGGTGAGCACGATCCAGCCTTCATCGGTTTCCAGGGGTGAGCCGCAGTTGCCTATCTGAATGAATTCCCAGGGACGTGTTGGTTCCTGGATGATTTGAGACTCTTGCCAGAAATGGATGTTGTCCGAGAACATGATATGATTGTTCTCACCGTCCTGGCGCGAGAGCATAACATATTCGCCATTGATTTTACGCGGGAAAAGAGCCATACCCTTGTTTTGTACGGCATTGCCGTTGAGGGTTAAGATATTAAATTTGACAAAATCCCTTGTTTCAATCAGCTGTGGCAGAATATTAAAGCCGTTATAGGCCGTATAGGTCGCATAATAGGTAACCTCACTGTCATCATAAAACTGCACGAACCGGGCATCTTCAATCCCTTTACTTTCGTTCGGCGAAACGGGAAAAATAACTCGTTCGGATATTCCGTTATCAGAGCGGAAATTCAATTCATAATTGGAATTGGCAAGCCAGTGCATGATGTCGAAGGTTTCGTTTTGGCGCGCCTCGGAGAAAACAGGCTCTGCGGTAAGCGGCCCAATTTGCCCTTTTAATTCATGATAGGTGAAGTTTTCCGGTAACCGGTCTAGGATATACGCTGTAGTTTCGTCACAGGCCTCCATTTCGTTGAGCTTCAACTGAAAGAGACGCCGATCGTAAGCAGGATCTAAGTGGACGTCCGGCGTTTCAACATAATCGCTGATCGGATCGAAAATAAAAGTATTATGACTGTCCAGGACGCCGCTGCGAAATACTATGGACGAAATATGGCCTTCGCCGGTTGCTCGAAAGCTCATGATAAAGCGTAAGTTGTCTTTGTTCAGACCGCCCTGGTCCGGGTGTAGGACGATTGAAGGGTTAAAAAGGGCAGCAGATTCAATGGAGTACTCCATGGTAAAATAGGCCCCGATGAGACATTTCTTGGTATCGCTTAGTGCGGCATCCGGATGAACATAGTCCTTTAACTCATTCAGACGACGCTCAAAAATGCGTCTGATATCTTTATGCCGTTCGGAAAAATCAAGCATAATTTGGGTGAGAAGATTTTCAGCGGTCGTGTCAGGCAAGTCTATGATGCGTTGAATTATTTTTTGAATCCGATGCGCGCCGTCGGGAATATGAAGACGGGTTATGACGCGTGATGGGTCCCTTAGAATTTTTTTCTTTTTGCGTTTTATTTTTAGGTGCATGGCATTTTTTTTACGGATAAGAGAACGTGTATTATAATTCTTAACTGTGACGCAAACCCCATAGCCCAGTGGCTGTTTCAGGCTCTTCGGACCGATACCGGTGCTTTTGCTTGCTCAGACGCCTTCCCGGGAAAACGACTATTACTTTGCTCTAATAAGTATCGTCATCCACCAAAATTTTATGAAGCCCCGGGTTACTGCCCCTCACTTTTTTTTCAAGAACGGTTTCATAAACCCGGACATATTCTTCCACCATACGGTCCACTGTGAAATGCTGTTCAACATAGCGGTGGCAATATGCTCGATCAATATCTTTTATATGTTCAACAGCGTCGACAGCATCATTCACTGTTTCTACAAGAAAGCCGTTTTTACCAGGCACGATCAACTCTGGCATGCTGCCCTTGTTAAAGGCAATCACTGGAGTACCGCAGGCCATGGACTCTATTACGGACAGGCCGAAAGGCTCATTGAAATTTATGGGATGCAGAAGCGCGTATGCCTTACCAAGCAGTTGGTTGCGCTGAACCGACCCGACGCTGCCGACATAGACCGCATTGTCATTATCCAGATGCGGTTCAACGTACTGGTGATAGTAGGCTTCATCCTGAATGATTCCCGCCAAAATCAGTTTTTTGCTGCAGGCTCTGGCAATTTCAAGGGCCTCTCGGGCACCCTTGTCTTGGTGAATGCGTCCGAAAAAGAGCAGATAATCGTCCGGTTCAGGCTGAAAACCAAACTGCTTCATATCGATGCCGTGATGGATGGTTTTGATATAGTCAAGATCCGGAGACCGGTCCGCATCGCTGATGGAAACATAGAACACTGTGCTGTTATATTTTTTGTAAACTGGCAGAATTCCGGGTGATGAAAAGCCGTGAATCGTTGTAATGAATGGGGTGGCGATAAGTCCGGTATAGGTCAAGGGTAAAAAGTCAAAATTGTTATGGATAATATCAAACTCTTCAGCATGCTCAAAGAGTTCTGAAATGTGCAAGCTCTCCCACACTTTTGACATAATTGAATGATCTTCTTCATAGCCCCGCGCGCAAACGGCATGCAGCTTACCGCTTGTTTCCGAATCGCCGGTTGCAAAAAGGGTTACATCGTCGCCGCGCGATACCAACCCTTCGGTTAAAAGGGATACCACGTTTTCCCACGGACCATAGTGTCGCGGTGGCGTGCGCCAGGCAATCGGCGAGAGCATTGCAATACGCATGGCTAATCCTTTACTTAATCGGTTGATTGTGACGATGATTGTTTTAAAATCTCGTCGTCATAAAGCTTTTGCAATGTCATCAGCGAAAGCAGCCAGGCCAGGGACGACTCAGCGCCTTCATTATTGTTGATGCCATCCGCCATCAGCCCGTCACGGCAGCCGCCGGTCTTGGCATCGTAGAGCGGCATATTCAGATCATTGTGTCCGAGAAACCATTGAAAGCACATGACTGCATTGTCGATCCATGTTTTGTCCCGAGTAATGTTAAAGGCTTCGACACAGGCTTCAATCATGGCATTAGCTTCGATGGGCTGCTGGTCGAAACGAGCCTTGTGGCCGTCTTTTTCATACCATCCGTTATTGCCGATCGGCACAAAGTGGCCTTTTTCGGTTTGGACATTGAGTAGCCATTCAAGAGTTCTCAAGCCTAAGTCGACCATATCGCTGCGCTGCATCCATTGGCCTGACAGCAGCAGGGCATGAGGTAGTTTGCCGTTGGCATAATTTAACGCACTTTCAGGCCAGAGCCAACCTTCGCTGGCGTTGTTTTCAAATTGTTTGAAGAGCCTGTCTGCAAGGATTTCTCGAATTCTGCGTACTTCACTATCACCCGAAAATTTTTGCAGGTAGGCATGCATGCCCACCAGGGCAAACGCGGTGGCGCGGGGCGAATTAAAATGTTCGACTGCTTTCAGAGCCTGGCCGAAAAGCGTTGTCGCCATTGCCAGTTGTCCAGGATTTTCAAGAAATACCACAGCTTTGCCGAGTCCCCAGAGCGCTCTGCCGTGAGCATCTTCAGAGCCCACCTCCTCAGTCCATTGCCGGGCATAGGTCATAAAATTACGAAACCGTCCCTTTTCGACATTGAAGGCATACTGCAGGAAGCTGAGATACTGGCTGCTGAGGTAATCGAAGTCCATGCCACCGCTAATAAGGTATTTTCGGCCCATGGCTGCAACCATCAGCGCTCTGGCATTATCATCAGTGCAGTAGCCATGGACACGGTCGGGAATAGTATGAGTGGCATGTTGTAAGATGCCCGTATCGTCTGTAAGGGTTTTCAGGTGATCAAGCTTTATTTCCGGGAGCTCGAAATTTGTGATGGATTTGATGTTTTCAATATATGAGTGCCGGGGGCGGGGGCGCCGGGCACGGTTGAGTTTAACCTCGCTGAAAACTTCTAGATATCTTTGGGATACCTCCTTCCAGATCGCCGCACGAGAGAATGTATAGGCTTTTTTGCGCATCGCGTTCCTGCGTACATCATCGTCTAGAAGGTCGATGATTTGTTCGGCCATGGCCTCAGAGTTTTTGAATTGAACAATGATACCCCGTCCTTCGGCAAGCATCTCGGTCGCATACCAGTACGGGGTTGAAATGACGGCTTTGCCGGTCCCCATGGCATAGGCGAGCGTCCCGGAAGTAATCTGGGCTTCTTCAAGATAGGGGGTTACGTATATATCAGCGGTGCCGAGAAACTCACATAATTCTTTCAACTCGACAAACCGGTTTTGAAAAATGACATGATCGCTGATATTGAGTTTGTGCACGAGTTGTTGCAGACTAATGCGATATTCCTCCCCATGCGCCTTCAAAATAGACGGATGGGTTGCTCCTAAGATAATATAGGTGACATCAGGGTGTTTTTTGGTGACGGACGGAAGCGCCTGCAGCACATTTTCAATGCCCTTATTTGGGGAAAGCAGGCCGAATGTGAGAAGGACCCTTTTACCTTCCACACCGAACTGATCTTTGTAGAAGTTAGGATCAATAAAAGGCATATCCGGAATGCCGTGATGGATAAAGGCTATTTTCTCCTCCGGAACGGCATAGATGTCTTTGAGGAAATCGAAAGCCTTCCGGCTCATAACGATCAGTTTATCGGACAGATCGGACAACTTGTGCATGACTTCACGATATTCCGGGGCGGGGTCTCTCAGAACCGTATGCAGGGTTGTCACGACCGGCATGCGAAGATCTGCGAGGAGTTTCAGGATATGGCTGCCAGCCGGGCCGCCAAAAATACCATATTCATGCTGCACACAGACAATATCAACCTGGCTGATATTGAGAAACTCCGATGCGACACTGTAATCGGTAAGTTTGTTCTGGTTGATCTCAAATCGCACTTTTTCAGGATATGGATATCCCTCCGGTTTGTCGTTCATGACAACCGCCCTGCAGTTGATGTCAGGCGCTTCTGTCGATAAAGCCTCAACAAGATCAGTGGTGAATGTTGCAATACCACACTGGCGGGGTAAATAGTTACCGATTACGGCAACCGAATTAATTCCCTCATAATACTGAATAACAGATGCCATACCAGCCCTAAATAAGTGTAATCAAATTGATCGAATAAAACTATAACACAGGAAATGTTCGGTCAAGAAAAACCCAAAATGAATTTGACGGATAAAATTTAACCGAAACACAGAACATTTCGAGTGAAAAATGAAGTTATCAAAATATAACAAAAATGCAAACGAAAATTAGAAACGTCTAGAGGGTGGCAGTAGTTGCTGCAATCGCAGCCAATTTTTTGCCTCCTCAATAGTTTCAAAAATCCTACGCCCTTTAATGGTATTGCAAAGGTGACAGGCCGCGACGAAGTTGTCGTTATTGTTGTTCATGGTATATTCAAATGGTGTGATGTGATCCCAATTAAGGCGTAGTTTTATAGGATGCCCATCGCCTTTGACATACCAGGAAGTGAAAGGACTTTCGCAATAAAAACACCGATTATCTTGCTCAATTAAAATTTCCTTCTTCAACCATACAGGTGGCTGCTTTCGTCTGTCTCTTGGTTGAGAAATCATTTTGCTTCGATGGGGAAACTCATCAACGTGCGCGGCACAGCATTGCGTTACTCCTTGAACACAAATAGAATAAAGCTTGCAATATGGACATTTTACACGTCGCAGTATAGTGTTCCCATAGATAGCCCAATATCCCATTGGTCCTTCCCCCGTGAAAAGTTTATAACGACACTGTATACCGTTGCAACGCTTATGGCAAGGCTTTAAAGCATCTTTTTTTGTCCATTGGGAAGTTTGATAAAAATGGTCTATAGCTTCGATTGCCACAAAAAACCCCCCAGATTTCTCCGGGGGGTTTTGAGGAGGAAGCAGGCTTTGGAGTCCTGCAACCCTCTACCAGACTAGTCCGGGGCACCCAACCCCTCTGGCAGAGCCTTTGACAGCTGCCTGCAGGCGTCCAGGCGCTCTTTGAAGTTCTTTCTTTGGGTGTTTGAAATAATCAACGATGCGACTGCATCATCCAAAAGGTTCATAATTCGTTCCACCGTCCAATCTCCGCCCTTTTGACCCACCCATTTGGAGACTGGCAATGGCAGTAAGTCTGTCGGCTCATTGTCGCAAGGCACTGGAACCGGGATCTTCACATCCCGGTAGACGATCCTAGTGCATCCCACACAAAGCAGCAAGGCAATGCTCAATCCAATAATCCAAGTGATTCCTATTCTTAAATAATCCTTCACCATATCTCCCCCCCTAGCTGGCCAGCAAACCTAGAAACAGCGCCAGAACAATCACTAGCAAAAGGAACTCGCCGAATAAGTTCAATTCTTTTTTGAGCCCCGGCCAGCCTTTCCGCATTGCGTCTATGAGCGTCTTTACTTCGTCTTTTGGCATGAGCTAACTCCTTTCCTAGTGCTTCAACGGCTGCGTTTTGTTTACTGAGTGCCGTGCTGTAATCCATAATCTCAACCTGGAGCTTCAGGTTCTTTTTCTCCAGCTTCCACACAGTCAATTTCTGAGCCCCTGCGTATACAGTCAGGCTCAAACAAACAGCGATTAAACCCGACGCCAGTGGATTTTTTAAAATCAAAGCA
>JACZYS010000129.1 GCA_022570975.1 Candidatus Zixiibacteriota bacterium
CTCCGGACAGTCTGACAATTTATTTTGAGGGAATACCAAACCTTCAAACCGGAAAATATTTGGATACTGTTTTCTTTAGCTCAACAGAAATCTTAGGAACAGCAGTACTGGTTGTTGAGCTGAATATCAACAGCTGGACGCTTCAGGATTTTGCCGGCGGTCCCAGTATGGACATCCAAGATGTTTCATTTGCAAATGATACTCTGGCCTGGGGAGTTATTTTTAAGGGGGGTGGAAATTTCGCTGAAAATATCGGGAGTATCATCAAAACCTCAAATGGAGGAATCAGCTGGGAAGAAACTCATGAATTTTTTGAAGTTGGAGTTGATAGGGGTCTCACCGACTTAGTGATGATGAGCCCAACGACCGGATGGGCTATTGGTGAATCAAATACAATTCTCAAAACAATTAACGGCGGAGCAAGTTGGAATAATCAGGAAGATAACTTGGGTGCACTACTGGATTTCAGCGGTGTTCACTTTGTAGATATCCTTACCGGGTGGATCTGCGGAGATAACGGTATCGTCTTAAGAACTGTTAACGGAGGCTCAGTCTGGGTTGAGGCAAATTCATTCACTCAAAAACTTCTTCAAGATATTTATTTCACAGACCATACAAATGGCTGGCTGGTTGGTAATGCCGGAGCTGCTTACCGCTCTGTGAATGGCGGAAGCCAATGGAGTCAGATGAATTTACCGGACAGTTTGGTCCTGACTGATTATAGGTCGGTTTATTTTACGGATAATGCGTATGGCTGGATTGTCGGCGAAGCCGGAGTTATCTTGCATTCTACCGATGGCGGTGCTAACTGGTTCAGGCAGGCTACCAACTTTTCTTTCAGTTTCAGTGATGTTAAATTTGTTGACCGTTTGAACGGCTGGATTGTTGGAGAGCAAGGAACCGTGTTGGCTACTTCTGACGGTGGAGATACTTGGCAAGAACAGGACGTATTAGGTGTCACAGTTTGGCTAAAGGCTGTTGAACTTGTCGGAAGTTCAAAGATATGGATAGTCGGCGATGACGGCACCATCCTGGCCGGTCAATTCGTTAAGTAGCAGATCTGATTTATGAGCGGATTATTTTCGGAGAATCACCATTTGCCTTCCTCTGCTTCAGATAAATGACCAGTCCGGTAATCATCAGCATGAAAGCCATCACGTAGTTGTAAGTAATATTAATTCCATTAACAGAGAAATACATGGCCCCTTCGTAGTAGCGGAACGGCTCAATCGAGGCTCTAAAAGCAGCTTCAAGCATCAAAGTAATAGCTACCGCCTGTCCGGGAAATTTTCTGTTTTTCAATATGTAGTGAAGCAGAAAGAAAAGTAAAATTCCGTAAAGGGCACTGTAAATCTGGGTTGGGTGCAAAGCAGTTTCGCCAAAGATGGAACGGGGGATAGAGTTTTCAGGGAACATAATCGCCCAGGGGAGATCTGTTGGAATTCCAAAACAGCAGCCATTAAAAAAACAACCCATCCTGCCAAAAGCAAGACCAATTCCGAAGGCAGGTGTGAAATAATCAAAAAAATCAAATATTGGCAGTTTCTTTTTCTTCAAATAAATAAATGCGCCAACAATGGCCAGAATCATTCCGCCCTGAAGGTTCAGTCCTGAGATACCAAACTGACCATTCCCAAACGGATTAAATGTGGCTCCCCAGTTTCCATAAAAATCTTCCAGATGAAACAAAATATAAGCCAGACGGGCGCCAATAATACCCCCAAAAATCATGATGTAGGCAACTGTAAGCATGGAGTCAAAATCTTTGCCGTCTCGCTTGCTTACTTTTTGAAGGTATAGCACTCCGGAAAAAAAGGCTAAAGCCAGCAGAAGACCATATGCTCTTATAGGTACCGGCCCGATATGAAAAAATTCAGGAAACATTCAGCAGATCCTCCTTAATCTTACTTCCATTGTTATTCAACTTGGCAATACTCTTATCATAATATTTCCAGACAAGCAGAGTTGCCCCCAGTCCAATTATTGCACCGATAAAGAGATCAGATATATAATGAAATCTTCCCCAAAAAGTTCCAATGGCAAGACCAATATTTACCGGAACCAGGGACCATCCGACTTTGCGGTAATACCTGAGACAGTACATCATAATAATAAAAGCGATGGCAAAGTGGGTCGAAGGCATACATCCGCCCCTGATGGCACCATTGGCAATTATCCAGTTAACTATGTCTCTGAATATGAAACCATCGACATTGTTAATATACTCTCCCGCAAAATGCCAGCGCGGTCCCTCAATTGGATAAAGAAAGAACAACAAAAACGAAACAGAAAAACAAGACGCCATAGCCGTCAATGAGCTTTTCATAATATCTGTTCTCCCTTTCAGATACAAAATCAAGAGAAAAAGGGGAATCATGAAATAGTAACTAAAATAAGTCAGAGAAAACAGTTCGTTAAGCCACACGTTTAAGTAATTCCTGTCAATATATAAGGTCGGGTTCACTCCAAACAGAGATTTTTCAAAAGCAACCAGACCTGCATCCTGAAAACTGTCAAAAATAAGCAGAATTGTTCCGCTGGTTTCAATGTAAAAAAGAGAGAACAATAAAAAGGGGTAAAGAAGCCGAAAGGCTTCCTCTTTTTTGCTCCTGTCCGCATATACAAATCTGCTTACTCCAATAATCACCAGAAGCATTATGGAATAAAAAGTCAATTCATCCAGATATTTACCTAACGGCCTTCCAAAGACAACGATAAACAAAATCATGGTCAGTGAAAACAAAATATAAACGATATCAAAAGCGAATAATCTGAATTTAGCAGAAGTATCAGACGTCATGAATTATTTTTTTCCTGAAATTAAGAAGACAATTTCACCTTTAAGCTTTCTTGTCGTCAGTGTCTCTTTTAGTTCTTTCAAAGGTAACCGGATAAACTCTTCATGTATTTTTGTCATCTCTCTGGCTATACATGCCGGCCGGTTGCCAAAAACCTGACAGGCATCGGTTACAGCTTTTTCAATCCGATGAGGCGACTCAAAAAATATCAAGGTTGCAGGAAGCTCCATAAGTGACTCGAACTTTTTAATCCGTCCCGATTTTTTGGGAGGCAAAAAACCGCCAAAGAAAAAACTGTCCGGAGGCAGACCGGACGCTGTCAGAGCCGGCACCAGAGAGTTTGCTCCCGGTAATGGCACCACGGTTATATCATTCTCAATTGCTTTTATTACAATTCTATAAGCCGGGTCAGAGATTCCCGGTGAGCCAGCATCGCTAATCACAGCTATCGATACGCCCTTTTTCATCTCTATTACAAGAGTTCCGGCTCTTTTTGTCTCGTTAAAGTTGTGGTAGCTGATGAGCTTTTTCTTGATTTCAAGTTTCTTGAGAAGCCTCCCGCTGTGCCGGGTATCTTCGCAGGCAATCATATCGACCTCTTTTAAAACTTGAATAGCCCGCAGGCTGATATCATCCATATTACCAATGGGCGTAGGTACCAGATATAACTTTCCGGCTGTTGAATCCATTGACTGCTTTATTCCTGTACCCGGATATGGTCAGGTATATCTTTTTTCCCCAGTGGTGCAATCTCAGCAGAATTGCGTTTATATGAATAATGGTTTAAGCGAGACAAGACCCTGCTTATGTCGGTTTGGCTATACCCTTTTTCCTTAAGCTTTGAAAACGAGCTGATTTCATTCTCGACAATCAGATTTAAAATGGCGTCAATTTCTTTGTAACCGACACCGAGTTCATTTTCGTCAGTCTGTCCTTCCCAGAGGTCAGCCGAAGGTGCTTTATCAATTATCTCCTGCGGTATGTTTAGAGCTTTGGCTGCTGCTCTTATCTCAATTTTATACAATTGTCCGATTGGGTTTATTGAACAGGCAGAATCACCATACCAGGTTGTATAACCAAGACAGATTTCTGTCCGGTTTCCGGTTCCCAAAACCATTCTTGTGGTCTCTTGAGCGATATCAAAAAGAATAGACATTCTCTCTCTGGCCATCTTATTTCCGGCCCTTATTTTGAGTTCTTCTGAAATCTCTTTAAAATAACTGTCAATCATGGGGGAAATATCAATCAGCCGGGATTCAATCCCCAAAAACTGAATCAGCCTTTTTGCATCTTCCACCGATGATTCAGAAGACTTTTTATAGGGCATCATCAGGCCAAGCACTTTATCCGCACCAACGGCTTCAACAGCCAAAGCACAGGAAACGGCCGAGTCAATTCCACCGGAAAGCCCAATAACATACCCGTTGAGGCCGGACTGATTTAGTTTTCCGGTAATAAATCTCTTAATGGTCGTTAAATTTTTATCTAAATCCATACCCATATTCTTTTCTCAATAAGCAAAGCTTACAATAATTTAATAATAGAATGCTATCAAGTGAAATTTTTGTGATTCTGAAGCTATTGACAATCAATTCAGGCTGTTGTAATATTTAAATAATTACTTAACCGATGAATTGAGGAAAATTATGAGTGTTAACAAAGCTATATTAATTGGACGTTTGGGAAAAGATCCTGAACTAAAATATACTCCCGGTGGAAAAGCCGTAGCCAGTTTCTCTTTGGCCACCAATGAGCGCTGGACCGGTCAGGATGGCGAGAAAAAGGAAAAGACCACCTGGCACAATATCGTAGTCTGGGGGAAACAAGCTGAGATTATGAAAGAATATCTGGTCAAAGGAAAACAGGTATATATTGAGGGAAGAATTGAGAATAGAAGCTATGATGACAAGGAAGGGGTCAAAAAATATATCTCTGAAATTGTTGTTCAGAGTTTCCAGTTTATCGGAAGCCGAGATGATGCCGGGTCTTCTTCATCAAGTTATTCTTCCGGAAGTTCCACTCCAAGCGAAGCACCGGCTGAACCAGCAGATGGTCAGGATGATGACCTGCCTTTTTGATAGCTGGAATATTCTAATATCTGAAATGTGGATTCGAAAATTTAAAAAAAGAGGCCAAGCTTCGCATCATTGGTTCTTTTTTTCTAATTTCTTGACTCTTTTTAAGAGCTTCGGAAGTTTCCTTAAAGATGCTTCCATTCGGGCAGATTCCATAAAATCAACGGCCGGTGTTCCCATGTATTTTTTGTTACCATCAATGCTTTTAGTGATTCCGGACTGACCGCCAACTTTGGCACCGTCTCCAATTTTAATATGTCCGGCAACTCCCACCTGGCCGGCAAGAATTACCTGATTGCCGATTGTTGTCGAGCCTGAAATCCCGACCTGAGAGATAATTATAGAATGTTTCCCAATTTGGACATTGTGACCCACCTGAACCAGATTATCAATTTTTGTTGCCTCTCCAATCAGAGTTGCTCCCAACGCTCCCCGATCAATAGAGACATTTGAGCCAATTTCAACATCATCTTCAATTTTCACCCAGCCAATCTGTTGAATTTTTTGTAAGCCGCTTTCTGATTCCGCATAGCCAAAACCATCAGAGCCAATAACAGTGGAAGCATGAATTATAACATTGTTGCCAATTTCTGAATCATCTATTATGACCACCCCGGGATAAATGAGGCAGTTGTCACCAATTATCACATTCTTTCCAATATAAACGGATGAAATAAGCTGTGAATTATTTCCGATTTTGGTCCCTTCACCTATGTTACATAACGGCCCTACGGCAGCTGATTCGGCTATTTCTGTTTCACTTGCAACCACAGCGCTTGAATCTGTCCCCGGCCTCAATTTCTTTTCAACCGGATAAAAGATGTCAACTATTTTTGAAAAAGTGAGGTAGGGGTTTTTATGTCTTAAGACTGGAATATCTCTGGAGATTGTAATTTCAGGGGATAAGACTAATGCCGAAGCATCAGAGTTTGCTATATGTTCAAGGTAGGCCAAATTAGCAACAAATGATATTTCCCCGCTTTGAGCGGTTTCAATTGGAGAAACATCTTTTATAACTATATCACCGTTGCCTTCCAGTTGGGCATCAACTTTTTGAGCAAGTTCAGAAAGTTTTAAACTTATTTTACTCCGGATTTTCTTCAAGATAACTTAAGACTTTATCTGTTATATCCAGTTCGGGCTTTATATATCCGAGTCCGCTCTGGAGAGTAAAGACAACATCAATATTATTTTCAACAGAAACAGCTTCAATAGCTCTGTTGATTTTGTCAACGATAGAGTCGGTCAACTGCTTATACTTTCTTTCTCCCTCGCCGTTAGGTCCAAAGATTCTTCTTGTATAAGCATCCAAATCTTCCCTCTTGACAGAAATTGCCGCTTCTTTTTCTTTTTTCTTGTCTTCTGACAGGATTAACTTTTGCTTTTCAAACTCTGCTTCCAGTTCCTGAAGGTCTGTCTGCTTCTGAATAGCTTCCTCATCCCATGCTTTTGCTTCCAGTTCCCATTGCTCTTTTGCTTTTTGGAATTCTCTGTATTCCAGTTGGATTCTGTCATCCTTGACAAATCCAATTTTTAAGCCTTGAGCGGTTATCTTAGTTGGTGCAACAATTGCAGCCAGAGCAAGAACAGATAAAAGGAAAATGGAGTTCTTGATATTGAACATTTCTTACCTCGCAAAAAATAAAGTTATAATTTTCTAATCTATCTAAATGCCGTACCCAACTGGAAATGTGTTTTCCAGATACCTTTTTCACCATTAAATTCGTCTAATCTCTTGGCAAAGTCAAATCCAATTGTACCTATTGCCGGAACAACCACCCTGAATCCAAAACCAAACCCCCTGTATAAACCGGTGAACGGCTTAATCTTGTTTCTGTCTATCCATGAATTGCCGGCATCAAAGAACATAAGGGCATAAATCTGTCTTTCAACCAGTGGGAATTGTAATTCAAAATTCCCAACCAGCATATATTTACCGCGAATTCTGACTCTTGAACCGCTGCCAAATTTGATGGTGTCTTCTGTCCCGGTCACATTCGGCATGGTTGTGTCTGCGCCGGGATCATAACTGAACTCAAAGAGTGTGTCAGAAAGATTTCTTATTGAGTCCGGAGTCAGGACTCCGTCATCGTAACCTCTGACAATGCCGTCATAGGCCGTACCGCCGGGGAGGAACCTGTCGGTAATAAGGATGCGGTCATCTCCTGCAGGAGCGCTGATCGCACCGTACTGAAGTTTTATGGCCAGAGCCAGTTTTCCCCAAACGGGCAGGAATTTTGAGATTGCAAGTTTATGTTTTTGATATTCCCAGAAACCGCCCAATGGTCCGCCGGTTTGTTCGAAGGTATATGATATTTTTGAACCGGAAGTGGCAAATTCTGGAAGATTCCTTGAGTCTCTCGTAATTGATATAGAAAGACGTGATGCATCCTTCCATTGGTCATTATATAACGACAGAATAGTTCCCGGATAAGGGTCATGCTTGAAAGTATATATATCACTATGACTAACTGTATC
>JACZYS010000130.1:0-5265 GCA_022570975.1 Candidatus Zixiibacteriota bacterium
TGTATTCTATGTCTCAGGTTGATGCCAAGAAATTTGGTAAGATTTCAAAAGCCTTAAACGGCATTCTCAAAGGCGGCAGCAATATTCTGGATCGTGATAACCAGGCAAAAGCAACCGACGGTCATGGTCTTCTGGAGCTTGGTGATCTCAAAATTCTGCAAAAACAGATTTCAGAAAATCTAAAAACTCTCGGCAAACAGGAAGAAGTTGAAACAGAAATTACAGAACGAGGACTGGTAATCCATATCCTGGAATCAACCCTCTTTAAAGAAGGGTCAGCCATTTTGCAGCCAAAAGCAATTGAGATTCTGAGCATCGTACATAATGATATTTCCAACAAACCAAACCATGTCAGAATTGAAGGGCACACCGACAACAGAAACGTATTTTCACCACTTTATCCGTCAAATTGGGAGCTATCTACAGCCAGAGCTACAGAAGTAGTCCGTCACTTTATCGAAGAATACGGATTCCAACCGGATCGGATTTCGGCATTGGGATATGGTGAATACCGCCCGGTAAGACCTAACAACAATTTTGAGAATCGTGCTCAAAACAGAAGAGTGGATATTGTTATTCTGACCATGGAGCTGACCTTAAAAGAGCCAACTTCACAGCTTTATCAGTTTGTAAATAACTGAGCACTTTTTTCACACTCAATCCGGAAAACTTTTCCATTCTCCAACATATCACCTAATTCGAATTAGTCAAATCTTAGCGTAAGTTATTGTTCTTGAGTAACATGTGTGCGGGCACGTGCTTTGGCACGACCATTGCTTTACAATTCGGTGAGGTATAATAGGAAGTAATATGACTAATAAAATATTAGATTTTTTGTTTGTTAAAACCGGAGTCCCAAAACTACAGAAATATCTGGACCTGTCAGCTATTCGTCACAAACTGGTAAGCGGAAATATTGCCAATAGCTCAACTCCCGGTTACAAAACCAAAGATATTGACTTTCAAGCGGAATTTAACAGAATGACAAAGAAGACAAACTCACTGGCAGGTATTACAACAAATCCCGGGCATATTCCTCTTGGGAATCATGACAAAAGAGGTCCAACAATAATAAGTGAAAAAATTCAGTCCGGAGATTTTAACTCAATTGATATAGATAAAGAAGTTTCAAAAATGGCCCAGAACGAACTGCTTTTTTCTATTGGTGCCAAGTTGATGAAACACAGATTTGAAGGACTGAGGAAAGTTATTACCAGCAGATAAGGATTTATTTTATGGGTGGAATATTAAACGCTATTGAAATATCGTCACAGGGACTTTCTGTTCAAAGAGCAAAAATGAACACTGTGGCCAAAAACATTGCCAATGCAGAAACTACCGAAACAAAAGACGGCGGCCCATATAGAAGAGAAAGAGTTATTGTACGGGAAGCGGAAGTAAAAAACTCTTTTGATTCATTCATGAAAAAAGCCGGCAGTCGCCTGGCCAGAACCAACAGCAGACATATCACCGGAAGAGGATCTGTTCACGGCATTAAGTTAAGCATTCCTACGGTTGAATCAGAAGTACATGTGGATAAGGATTTCGGATTTAAAATAGTACATGATCCCTCTCATCCAAGTGCGGATGAAAACGGTTATGTAAAGATGCCGGATATTGAAATAATTACGGAAATGGTTGATATGATGGCTGCAACCCGGGCTTATGAAGCTAACACGGTAGCAATTTCATCGGCAAAGAAAATGGCAAAGGATGCCCTTGACATTTAAAAAGAGGAACAAGGAGAGAAAACAAAATGAAAATAAACCCACTCGGCATACAATCTTATGAACAGATTAACAAAAGAGAAAACAGAGCAGTCCAAACTTCTGCCGAAAATATTAAAGCTGGAGCTGATTCAAAAGTCGAGATAACTCCACAGGAGAATATCTCCGGGTCAAAATTATCCATCAAAGCACCGGAAAGTAGCTTTGCAGAAATGCTGTCACCGGAAGAAAGACAGGCCCTGGATCTTCTCTTTAACAAGTTCAAAAACAGCGAGAGATTTGGTGCCGGCTTCAACAGAAATTCAGGTGCAGCCGCCAATAAAATGGTTGGTAATGTTGTTGATATAAAGGTCTGAAGAAAATGACTAACAATATTGCAAATATAAACAGAGTTATTCCGGGATTGGTTGAAAAACTTAACCCAACCAAAGTTGATGGAAATTCAAACGGTGAAGTTTCCGGTGAAAATTTTGGTGATATGTTTGGGAAACTGATTCAAAGTGTCAGCGAAGCTCAAACTCAATCACATAATGTAGAAGAAGCAATGCTTGCCGGTGAACCGGTAGAGTTGCATCAGGTAATGATTAAAGCGGAGCAAGCCGGAGTTTCTATGGACCTGTTGCTTGAAATCAGGAATAAATTAATAAACGCGTATACGGAACTTATGCGGATGCCTATGTAAATTGATGAAATAAATAATTTTGAAATATTTTCTTAAACCATGGATGGTAACGAAAAAAAATATAGGATGTTAAATGGATAGAATTGCTGAAATTTTTAAGAATTATATGGCCTATGTAGGTCAAATGACCTCAAGTCAGGTGATGATGCTCCTGGGAGTGGTTACCGGAACAATTGTTGGTGCCGTTTTCCTGTTTGGATGGGTGAACGAAGTAACTTATGCAAACTTATACTCCAATCTCTCGGAAAGCGAAGCCGGCGAGGTAACCAGCTACCTCAATGAGCACAAAATCCGGTATGAACTAAGCGACGGTGGCCGCTCAATATCAGTCCCAACCTCAGATGTTTATAAAACAAGAATTGAGCTCGCTTCAGAAGGACTTCCCCAGTCAGGCTCTGTTGGGTATTCAATCTTTGACAAAAACAATCTGGGAATGACAGACTTTTTGCAGAAGATCAATTTCAGAAGAGCATTGGAAGGTGAACTTACCAGAACAATTACACAGTTGAGCGAAGTAAAAGCTGCCCGTGTACATATTGTTATGCCAAAGGAAAAACTGTTCAGTGATGACCAGCGAGATGCAACAGCTTCTATTGTACTGAAATTGTCCGGTGCCGGCTCCTTATCAAAAAATCAGATTAGGGGAATTACTCATCTGGTCGCCTCTTCAGTTGAAGGACTTAAACCGTCAAATATCTCAATAATTGATTATAACGGAAACCTCCTAACTTCCAGTCATGAAAACTCTCTGATAGCCGGACTTTCTTCAACTCAACTTGAAGTTCAAAAGCAGGTGGAGACTTACCTTCAGGATAAAGCTCAGTCAATGCTGGACAATGTTCTTGGCATGGGTAAGGCAGTTGTAAGAGTAACTGCAGATTTAAACTTTCAGCAAATTGAAAAAACGAGCGAAACTTTTGATGCCAACTCACCATCGGTCAGAAGTGAAGAAAGAATAAAATCCAGTTCTGTCCTTTCCGACAAAGCTGAAGATACCAACGAATCCAGCGAAGATAACAGCACCGAAACTACCATAACCAACTATGAACTCAACAAATCAGTTGAACATATCATAAATGCTGTCGGAACAATAAAAAGATTATCACTGGCAGTAATGGTTGATGGAGTTTATGAAGAAGTAGAAGGGGAAGACGGAGCGATAGAATACAACTATCAGCCCCGTACCCAGGATGAGTTAGACCGTTTATCAGGTATTGTTAAAAATACAATTGGTTTTGACTCAGATAGAAATGACCAGATAGAAATAGTAAACATTGCTTTCAACAGACAAAACCTGCAGGATGACCGGGAGTTTTTGGACTCAATGTATATAAGAGATTTTTATTATGACATAGCCAGGAAAGTAGGCTTTTTCTTGATGATTGCATTTGGAATACTTTACTTCAAAAAGAAAGCATCAAAATTATTCGAAGCTCTTTCAAAAATTGTTCCGCCCGCTCCAATTAGAAAAGTGGTAGTAGCTCAACAGAGTGCCGCAGTGCCAGCCGCTCAGGCTATTGAAACGGAAGAATTAGAAATTCCGGTAGTTCAGGAAAAGAGAAAACCAAAGTTGGTTGATAAAATGCAGGAAACCGCAAAAGAACAGCCTGAAGAAATCGCAAAAGTTATTAAAACCATGATGATTGAATAGGGCCTGCCGTGCAGTACGATAATTTAACATCGCTCCAAAAAGTAGCTGTTGCCTTAGTCGCATTTGGTTCAGAGGTTTCTGCCTTGGTGCTCAAAGGTATGAACGAGCATGACCTGGAAAAAATCACCGTGGAAATTGCAAACCTTCGAGATGTTCCTGCCGCTGTTGAACAAAAAGTAATCGAAGAGTGCCATCAGATTTTTATGGCTCGTCAATATATATCTCAGGGTGGTGTTGACTTTGCCAAACAGATTTTGGAAAAAGCGGTAGGGGCTCATAAGGCGTCAGAGATTATGCATCGCCTGGAGTCTTCGCTCCGTTCCAAAGGTTTTTCCATGCTACAGGATATTGACCCCAAACAGCTTACAGGATTCTTACAGAACGAGCATCCCCAGACAATTTCTTTGATATTGACCCAGCTTAACCCTCAACAGGCAGCCGCTGTTTTATCTGAGTTATCACAGGAGCTCCAGGCCGAAGTTTCTCTGAGAATTGCCACCATGGAGAAAATTGCTCCGGAAATCTTAGGCGAAATTGAGCAGACACTTGAGGGACATTTTGAAAAGTCTGGCTCGGCAACGATGTCGGTATCGGGCGGTGCCAAAGCTATTGCCGAGATTTTGAACCTTATAGATACATCGGCGGAAAAGAACATCCTGCAATCGCTTGAAGCAGACGACCCGGATCTGGCCGCAGAAGTCAAAAATATGATGTTTGTATTTGATGATATTGTTCTTTTGGATGATCGTTCCATTCAGAGACTGCTTAAAGAAGTAGAGACAAAGGACCTGTCACTTGCTTTAAAAGCTTCCAGTGATGAGGTGAAAGAGAAGATATTTGCCAACGTTTCAGAACGTGTGGCCGTGATGATGAAAGAAGAGATGGAATATATGGGACCCACAAGATTGTCTGATGTTGAAGCAGCACAGGGAAGAATAGTTGAGACAGTAAGAAGACTTGAAGAAGAAGGCCAGATTATCATCTCCGGTCGAGGTGGAAAAGAGGATATCATTGTCTAGTCTGATTAAGGCCATATCAGAAGGCTCCAAAGTATATATCGGCGAGAGGCATTTTGACGAAAAAAAAGAGACCCAGTCATTTCAAAAATTGGCGCAGCTTTTCCCGGGCATAAGTATATTAACTGATAACCAGGGAGCAAAATTAATCCCCATCCATGAAGCATTCAAGATGGAAATAATTTTGAA
>JACZYS010000130.1:5275-7224 GCA_022570975.1 Candidatus Zixiibacteriota bacterium
ATTGATGCAGCATTCAAAAAAGGATATGAAAAAGGAAGTGAAGCAGGATTAAAAGAAGGTCTGAAAAAATCAGAAGAGGTCCTCTCCAAATTTGATAAGGCAATAAGCGACGCCATAAACCAGAGAGCAAGCCTGTTAGATGAAGCGCGCGAAAATGTCTTAAAACTTGTCATTCAAATTAGTAAGAAAGTTACCTTTGAGGCCATAGAAATTGATCCCGAAAAAACACTTAAGATGATAAACGAAGTTATTAATACTTTGATAGACCGCTCCCGTCTCAAAATAAAAGTAAATCCAAAACATCTTCCAATAGTTGAACAAAATATAGATATGTTCCTGAAAAATTCCACATCAATTAAGGAGCTCAAAATTGAACCGGACCCAAGAGTTCAGTTTGGTGGTTGTTTCATTGAAACACCTACCGGAGATATAGATGCCAGATTGGATTCACAATTTGAGGTGATAGAAGAAGTGCTCAGGTTTAGCGAGGATAAATAATGAGCTATATTTCTTATGAAGCCTTCTCAGAAAGAATAAGTGTTGCCAGAACGGTTAAACATTTTGGTAAAGTAACCCAGGTTGTCGGTCTGGTGATTGAATCAATCGGCCCGGCAATTTCGATCGGCCGGCTCTGCAAAATTGAAAATCAGGATACTAATGAAAACATCAGGGCGGAAGTTGTCGGGTTTAGGGACAACAAACTCCTGCTCATGCCTCTTGGTCCGATTACCGGAATTACCCCGGGAGCAATTGTTACTTCAACTCAGGAAAAACTAAGAGTTCCCGTAGGGGAAGAATTAATTGGCAGAGTTGTTGACGGGTTAGGCAACCCAATAGACAACAAAGGGCCAATTTATAGTAATATTACTCGTTCTGTTGATTCTGACCCCATTCCTGCTTTAAGCCGAAAGAGAATTGACCTTTCCCTGAAAACCGGAATTAAATCTATTGATTTAACCAGCCCGGTGGGTAAAGGACAGAGAATGGGCATTTTTTCCGGTTCAGGAGTTGGCAAATCTGTTATGATGGGAATGATCGCAAGGAATACATCTGCCGATGTAAATGTTATTGCACTGGTAGGAGAAAGAGGCAGAGAAGTCAGGGAATTTATTGAAAGAGATTTAGGTTCGGAAGGAATGAAAAAGAGCGTCGTTGTGGCCGTGACCTCAGACCAACCGGCATTGATAAGAATTAAAGGAGCCATGACAGCAACAGCTATCGCCGAATATTTCAGAGAGCAGGGGAAAGATGTTTTGTTACTTATGGACTCTATAACCAGAATCGCTATGGCCCAAAGAGAAGTTGGTATTGCCGTCGGCGAACCGCCAACAACGAAAGGTTATACTCCTTCTGTTTTTGCCATGCTCCCCAGATTGTTGGAAAGAGCCGGATATACTCAACAAGGTTCAATAACCGGGCTATACACCGTTTTGGTTGAAGGAGATGATTTCAATGAACCGGTATCAGATGCTGTCAGGTCGATATTGGATGGTCACATCACTCTTTCCAGAAAACTAGCTTCCAAGAATCAATACCCGGCCGTTGATATCTTAAATTCCATCAGCAGACTTACTCAGGATATCTCAACCGAAGAGGAGGTTGCCCTTTTTGGTAAAGTAAAAGAACTGCTGGCCGTCTATGAAGAAGCAGAAGACCTTATAAATATCGGAGCCTATGTCAAAGGGACCAATCCCAAAATAGATAGAGCTATTGATAAAATTGAATTATTAAATCAGTTTTTCCGACAGGGTATTACTGAACGGGCAGATTACCAGGAGTCATTTGAAGCTCTTTCTTCTATCTTCAATGACTAAAAAGCAAGATGAAGAAATTTAAATACAGACTGCAGGCGGTTTTAAAACTCAAAGAGCATATTGAAAAAGAGCGTCAGAAAGAGCACGCCCAATCTCTCTTTCAGCTTTACAGCCAGAGAGAAAAATTAGCCGATA
>JACZYS010000131.1:0-3826 GCA_022570975.1 Candidatus Zixiibacteriota bacterium
ACTTTCTTGTCCTTAACTTTTTTGGCCACCTGACGCATGGCAGACAGGTCATTTTTCTTGGCGGTAGAGATTATTCTGTCAATGACCGGTTTTAAGGCTTTTGCTTTGGCATCAGTTGTGCGAATAATGCGATGCGTCAATAGAGACATGGCCATATTTGACAATGTAGCATCCCGGTGGGCTCTGGTTCTTCCTAGTTTTACAACTTTATCTCTGTGTCCCATTATATTCTTTCAACAAATTGTTAATTATTTTGAGGTTCCATAATTTTGGAAATGTCCATTCCAAATGAGAGATTAAGCTCATCTAAGATGGCCCCAATCTCATTAAGAGATTTTCTTCCAAAGTTTCTGTATTTCAGCATTTCACTTTCGCTTTTTGTGACCAGTTCAATCAATGTCTGGATATTTGCCGCTCTGAGGCAGTTTGAAGACCGCACTGAGAGTTCCAGTTCATCGACTCTGGTATTCAACAGATTACGAACTCTGACCGTCTCTTCATCTTCCTGTGGTTCCTCTTCTACCAAAACAGCTTCATCCATATGAATAAACAGCTGGAGATAATCTTTGAGAAGTTTTGCTCCATAGCTCAAAGCATCTTCCGGTGTAACCGTTCCATCGGTGGTCATTTCAAAAGTCAATTTATCATAGTCAGTACGTTGACCAACGCGCGTGTTTTCAACTTCATAAGACACTTTGACAACCGGTGAAAACAGAGAGTCAAGGAAAATGGTTCCGACCGGGGCATCCGGTCTCTTATTTTGCTCGGCGATGACATAGCTTCTTCCGGTCTCAATGTCAATTTCCATCTCAAATTCAATATCACCGGTAATTTCGCATATGTGCAGGTCCGGGTTTATGATTTCAATATCTGCATTTTCTTCAAACATACCGGCGGTTAATTTACCCTTACCGGTTTTTTTCAGGGTTAGTGTTTTCAGTTCATCGGAGTGACTTCTCAGCCTGATATTCTTGACGTTCAAAACGATATTGGTAACATCTTCATAGACGCCATCTAAGGAAGTAAATTCATGGAAACACCCTTTGATGCGCATAGAGACTACCGCCGCTCCCTGGATTGAGCTTAAGAGGACTCTTCTTAAGGCGTTTCCGAGGGTATTGCCATAGCCTCTTTCCAGCGGTTCAATAATAAAGCGCGAATAGTTATCGGTTGCCGAAGACTCGTCAATGACGACTTCTTTTGGCATTGTAAGCGGTTTCCATTTCATTCTTATATATCCTTTTTTCTTAACTACTTAATTAAAGCGACTAAAATTTAATCACACAATATTTATATGTCAGCTACACTCTTCTTCTTTTGGGAGGACGGCATCCGTTATGTGGAATTGGAGTGACATCCTTAATCATTGAAATTTCAAGTCCTGCTGCCGCTAAAGAGCGGATGGCTGCTTCCCGGCCAGAGCCCGGACCTTTTACCCAAACTTCAATTTTCCTCAAGCCCATATCCATTGCTTCTTTGGCGGCAATTGTACCGGCCTGCTGGGCGGCAAACGGTGTTGATTTCTTTGATCCCTTAAAGCCCATTTTACCGGCTGAACCCCAGGAGATTGTATTGCCATTCTGATCAGCAATGGTTATGATTGTATTGTTGAAAGTAGCCTTAATATGAGCTACTCCACTTCCTTCAACTTTCTTACCTTTTTTTCTTGTACGACCTTTTTTCTTAGGATCTGCCACTAAACACCTCTATGTGAAATTATTATTCTTTATCTACCCTATTTTAGGGTTAACCTTTTGTAGGCGGTTTCTTTTTCAAGCCGCCAATAGATTTCTTGGGACCTTTCTGAGTCCGGGCGTTGGTCTTGGAACGTTGTCCTCTGACGGGCAGCCCTCTTCTGTGGCGAAGACCTCGGTATGAGCCAATATCAATGAGTCTCTTAATATTCATATTTATTTGACCGCGAAGGGCACCTTCAACATCGTAATCTTCTTCAATTACGGCGCGAAGTTTTGCGACCTCTTGTTCATTTAACTTGTTGATACGAACATCCGGACTGATACCGGTTTTTTCTAGAATCTTGGAAGCGATATGCGGTCCGATTCCAAAGATGTACCTGAGACCGATTTCTACTCTTTTTTGTTTTGGTAAATCAACACCAGCTATACGAGCCAAAAGTAAACTCCAATACTTTTATAAATTAACCTTGACGCTGCTTATGCCTTGGATTCTTAGGGCAAATAACCCTAATAACTCCGTGCCGTTTAATAATTTTGCAGTGTTCACATCGTTTTCTTACAGATGATTTAACTTTCATAACATTTTCTCATCAATCTATTTATAGCGATAGGTAATTCTACCGCGGTTTAAATCATAAGGGGACATTTCAACTGTTACTTTGTCACCCGGCAATATTTTAATAAAATGCATTCTCATTTTACCTGAGATATGGGCTAATATTTTATGTCCGTTATCCAGTTCAACTCTAAACATTGCGTTCGGCAAGGGCTCTATTACTTTCCCTTCAACTGTTATGTTTGCTTCTTTTGCCATAATCTAATTAACTTCATACCAACGACAAAATATCCGGTTCACCGTCGGTGATAGCTATCGTATGTTCAAAATGAGCCGATGGCAATCCATCGGCAGTTACAACTGTCCAACCATCAGGAAGAGTCTTAACTTCATGAGTACCCATGTTGACCATTGGTTCAATAGCCAACACCATTCCCTTGTCCAAAACTGGTCCGTCGCTGGGAGCACCAAAATTAGGCACCTGTGGTTCCTCGTGCATTTCTCTTCCAATTCCATGCCCGACCAGCTGACGTACTACTCCATAGCCGCCAATTTCAGCAACTTGTTGTACGGCAGCAGATATGTCCCCCAATTTATTACCTTTTCTGGCTTTGTCAATACCTGCAAACAAAGATTTTTTGGTAGTTTTCAATAAATCAACTTTATCCTGACTTATTTTACCCACAGGAAAGGTTTCGGCTGAATCACCGTAAAATCCTTGGACAATACTGCCTATATCAATCGAAACAATATCTCCCTCGACCAGTACTTTTTGGCCGGGGATACCGTGGACTACCTCGTCATTGACAGAGATACAGGTGGAAGCAGGAAATCCGTTATAATTCTTAAAGCCGGGGATAGCGTCTTGGGAGAGGATATAATCTTCTACAATCTTATCAATCTCTCTGGTTGTGATTCCCGGCTTGATGCTTTTTCCCACCTTCTTTAATGCACCCGCCACTACTTTGCCGGCACGTCTCATTATTTCTATTTCTTCTTTGTTCTTTATGATAATCACAGTTCTAATTCTCATTTGCAATTTCCAGAATTTTGCTATAAAGCTCATCGGGAGGAATATTGGCATCTATTTCAATCAGGATTGACTCATTTCTATAGAAATCAATAATAGGAGCAGTCTGCTTTTTATAAACATTTAACCTGTTTCTAACAACATCAACTTCGTCGTCCGGTCTCCTCTCCAATGTGGCACCATCGAAATCGCAATACCCCCCTTTTTTGGGGACCTGCATCGGGTAATTGTATCCGGTGTTACATTGGGGGCAAGTAAATCTGCCAGAGATTCTATTTACCAGTTCATCATCGGGAACTTCAAGCAGCAGGGCTTTATCTATAGTGATATTATTTTCATTGAGCATTACTTTGAGGCTCTCTGCCTGGGGTACTGTTCTGGGGAATCCGTCCAGTATAAATCCCTTACTCATCTGGCCGGATGTGATTTGTTCTTTAATAAGATCAACTATCAGTTCGTCCGGGACAAGGTTTCCCTCATCCATATAGGTTTTGGCCTTGTTTCCCAGGTCGGTACCTTCTTTAACTGCCTCTCTCAAAATAT
>JACZYS010000131.1:3836-7135 GCA_022570975.1 Candidatus Zixiibacteriota bacterium
ACCGGTAGAAAGATGGGCCAACCCCAACTCCCTTGACAGCATTCCCGATTGTGTTCCTTTGCCGGAACCGGGAGGTCCCAAAAGCAGAAGATTCATAGCTACATTGACCTTCCTCGAATTTTGCCTTTTTTCATAAATCCTTCGTAGTGACGCATCATCAGATGAGATTCAATCTGCTGGAGAGTATCAAGGGCAACACCAACGACAATAAGCAGCCCGGTACCGCCAAAGAAGAAGTCTGCCTGAAATTGGGCAACCAATACCCATGGCAAAATTGCTATCGCGGCAAAGAATATAGCACCCGGCAGGGTGATGCGGGTCAGAATTTTTTCGATATGCTCAGCGGTGTTTTTGCCCGGCCTTATTCCGGGGATATATCCGCCATTTTTTCGCATATTGTCTGCTATTTCAATCGGGTTAAATACAATAGCCGTGTAGAAATATCCAAAGAAGACGATAATCGTACCATAAATTATGTTGTAATAAAGTTCACCCGGGGCCAGCAAGTCTGAAACCAGATTTTGAATCCACTCAGAACCCGGAAAGAGCTGAGCAACCGTTGCCGGCAAAAACATAATTGATTGGGCAAAAATGATTGGGATGACGCCGGCTGAGTTAACTGAAAGTGGAAGATGGGTTGACTGTCCGCCGTATACTTTTCTTCCGACAACTTTTCTCGGATACTGAACCGGTACTTTGCGCTGAGCTCTGGTAACCAGAATAACAGCCATAATAACAGCAATCATCATAACCAGAATCAAAAGGCCCGGTAAGAAATCTCTGCTTCCCTGTAGTACTTTTTGAACTTCTCCTATCACTGCTTCCGGGAAACGAGCAATTATACCTATAAAGATTATCAACGAGATACCGTTACCTATTCCCTTTTCAGTGATTTTCTCCCCGAGCCACATGACAAATATGGTTCCGCATGTAAAGGTAAGGATAGTAAGCGGAATAAACCCGGAAGAGTCCATATGAACGGCGTTAACGCCATTAATACTAATGGTGCTGATGAATCCGGCCGTTCCCCATGCCTGTAAGACAGAGATAGCTACCGTCAGATAACGAGTGTATTGAGTAATTTTACGACGACCCTCTTCCCCTTCTCTTTGCAGTCTCTGCAGGTAAGGCACAACCGCACCCATAAGTTGCATCATAATTGAAGCAGAAATATATGGCATAATCCCAAGAGCAAAAATTGTTGCTTTTGTAAATGAACCGCCGGCAAACATGTCAAACAGACCAAAGATGGAATCAGAGGAAAATGCCTGAGACAAAAGAGCACCATCTACACCGGGTGTAGGAATATGGCCGCCAATTCTATAGACAACTAACAATGCTAAGGTAAAAAAGATTCTCTTTCTTAGTTCTTCAACTTTAAATATGGAGCCAAATGTCCCCAGCACTAAACCACCTCAGCTTTTCCGCCAGCAGCTTCCAGTTTAGATATGGCAGACTTGGAGAATGCCTGAGCTTGAACCGTAAATGATTTTTCTGTGTTTCCGTTACCCAGGATTTTAACGGGAACGGTTGTTTTTTTTATTAAGCCGGCGGCTTTTAAAGTTTCGGCAGTAACTTTACCGGCCCGACATCGGTTTAAATCTGAGAGATTTACAATTTGAATCTCTTTTTTGAATATATTTGTAAAACCTCTTTTGGGCAATCGTCTGTGAAGGGGCATCTGCCCGCCTTCCAGGGCAACATTTCTTGTATAACCGGATCTTGATCTCTGACCTTTATGTCCTCTTCCCGAAGTTTTGCCAAGACCGGAACCGGATCCTCGTCCGACTCTTCGGCGAGTTTTTTTTGAGCCTTTTGCAGGTTTTAAATCATGAAGTTCCATTATTGCCTCTAATTATATTCCTTATTTGGATTTTTCAACTTTAATTAAATGTGAAACAGCCTGAATCATCCCCCTGATTTGAGGAGTGTCATTATGTATCACGGTTCTGTTTATTTTTCCCAGCCCCAAAGCCTCAATAGTTCTTTTCTGAGGAAGAATGCGGTCAATGGTACTGCGAATCTGTGTAATTTTTAACTTTGCCATATTATTCCCTTAACTCAAGAAACCGCCTAAGCACTTTCTCTCATTTCTTCTTCCTGTTTCTTGGTTTTCAGATTTGCCAGTCCGTCTATGGTGGCTTTGACCACGTTTGAGGGGTTTCTTGAGCCGAGAACTTTTGTCAGCACATCCTGAATACCGACAGATTCTAAAATAGCTCTTACCGTACCTCCGGCAATTACACCCGTACCCGGCGATGCAGGTCTCATCATCACTGTTGTTGCACCAAACTTGCCATCGATACGGTGAGGAATTGTTCCTGAAACCAGATTATAGGCCTTTATACTTTTGCGGGCGGCTTCGGTACCTTTCCTGATAGCCTCTGAAACTTCCGGAGCTTTTCCATATCCAATTCCAACTTTGCCCTTTTTATCTCCAACAGAGACCAAGGCCGTAAAACTAAAGCGACGTCCACCTTTTACAACTTTTGCAACCCGGTTGACGTTAATCACTTTTTCTTCAAACTCCATGCTTTCTTGACTGAATTTTGCCAAAGAGACACCTCAAAAAGTTAAAATATTAACCCGCCCTCACGCGCACCATCGGCAAAAGCCTTGATACGTCCGTGGAAGCGATTTTTGTTTCTATCAAATACAACTGCTTCAATTCCTTTTTCTTTAGCTAAAGCAGCAACAGCAGTTCCAACTTTCTTAGCAACCGCTGACTTGTTCATTTTTTTTGTGATTTCTCCCTTGACAGTGTCACTGTTTGAGGCGCAGGCAACAAGAGTAGCCTGTTTTTCATCATCAATTATCTGAACAAAGAGGTTATTCAGCGATTTAGTCACTGACAGTCTTGGTCTAACAGAGGTGCCAAAGATTTTCCCCCTGACTCTTTTTCTGCGACGGTCAGCTCTTTTTGCCTTATCAATATTTTTATCAGCCATATTCTCTTTTCCCTAACTATGCGCCGGTACCGGCACCGGCAGTTTTACCGGCTTTGGTCCTGACATATTCACCAACGTAGCGAATACCTTTACCTTTGTAAGGCTCCGGCTTCCGGAAGGAACGAATTTTTGCGGCCACGGCGCCAACTAATTCTTTATCTATTCCCTCAATAATTACTTTATTTTCTTTTGCCAAGACTTCAACTTTTACACCCTCCGGTATCTGAAAAACAATCGGATGTGAGTAGCCAAGCTGCATCATTAAGACCTGGCTGCTTTTCATTTCAGCACGGTATCCAACACCAACTATATCCAATGTTTTTTTGTACGAGGAATTAACACCCGTAACCA
>JACZYS010000003.1:0-6521 GCA_022570975.1 Candidatus Zixiibacteriota bacterium
CCCTTAAGTGAAACAGATTCAATTACATCCGGATAAAGCGTCCCCTGCCCCAGGAAATCAATTCCTCCAATTTCCTCAGCTTTTTGTTCAAAAACATCAATAAAAACGTTGCCGATAATTTTTCTTTTTTTCTCAGGGTCAGAAATGCCTTTGAGTCTATCTAAGAAGAGGTCTGAAGAATCAACGGTGTGGAGATTTATATTTAACTCTTTAAGCATCTTGCTTACATCTTCAAATTCATTTTTCCTCAGCAGGCCATTGTTAATAAACAGAGCATGAAGATTATCTCCCAGTGCTTCAGAAAGAAGCACGGCCGCTACCGTTGAATCAACTCCGCCGGAAACGCCGAGAATAACTTTACCATCGCCGACTTTTTCTCTTATCTCCCTTACAGCCTCGGCCTTAAGTGAGGCTGTGGTCCAGTCACCTTTGAGATTGCAAATATTAAAGAGGAAATTATTTATGATATTTTTTCCCTCTTGAGTATGATGCACCTCGGGATGAAACTGAACACAGTATATTTTTTCCTCCCGGTTGGCAATGGCCGCAATTTTAAGTGTGTCCGTTGAACCGACAACTTCAAAGCCTGAAGGAATTTCTACAATCGAATCACCGTGAGACATCCAGACATTGCTTTTGGTTGATATCCCTTCGAAAACTCCACCCGAATTTTGCACAACAAACGAAGCCCGACCATATTCTCTTACTGAGCTCTGTTTCAATTTTCCCCCAAAATTCTCTGCCACAAGCTGCATGCCATAGCAGATTCCAAGAATAGGTTTATCAGTTTCAAAAAACGAGCTGTTTAGTTTGGGGGAACCTTCGTCTGTTATCGAAGACGGCCCTCCGGAAAGAATAAAACCACAGACATTTTTGTCCGCATATTTTTCTCTGTCAGCGTTGAAGGGAATAATTTCGCAGTAAACATTTGCTTCCCTTACTTTTCTTGCTATCAGTTGCGTGTACTGGGAGCCAAAATCCAATATCAGTATCATTTCATGCCGTGTGGTCTGGTTTTCCAATTTTATACCTCTAATTTTTTTCTTCGATACCCTTTTATTATTGTATCTTTCTCAAATTTTTTCTTCAGCTGAGGGTATTCTTCCACAAAATGAAGCCCCCGGGACTCTTTTCTCTCTAATGCTGAGCTTACGACAAGCTGTGAAACAGTTATCATATTTCTCAATTCTACCAGGCTGTAGTCAATTAGAGTGTGACTGAAATAGTAGTCAATCTCTTGCTGGATTTTTGTCAGATTTTCTCCGGCGTTTATCAATAATTTCTCGGTACGAACAATCCCTACATAGTCAGACATGATTTGCCTGAGCAGTTTTCTGTTATGAGCAATAATTTTTGCCGGAATTGGTTTGTTGGATAAATATTTGAGAGATTCATCTGTTTTCAAGTCAGAAAAACTAATCTCTTTTAGGTATTGAATAGATTTTTTTGCAGCCAATTTGGCCATTACAACCGCTTCCAAGAGGGAGTTTGAGGCCAACCTGTTGGCACCGTGAAGACCGGTCATGGCCGTTTCTCCGGCCACATAAAGTCCGGGCAGCTCGGTTTCTCCGTTAAGTTCAGAAAGTATTCCTCCGCAGGAATAATGGGCGGCAGGAACTACCGGAATCTGGTTGGCAGTTATATCTATTCCTCTTTTCAGACATTCTTTATAAATATTTGGAAATCTTTTTTTTATGAACTCCGGGGCCATGATGGAAAGGTCTAAATAAACAAAATCTTTTCCAGAGAATTTGAGCTCTTTGTCAATCTCTCTGGCAACAATATCTCTGGGCGCCAGGTCCTTTAAGGGGTGGGCTTTTTCCATAAGGTAAGCGCCCTCAATTGACCTAATTCTACCGCCCTCACCCCGGACAGCTTCTGAAATAAGAAATGACTTCTTGCCGGGAGAATAAAGGCTGGTAGGATGAAACTGAATGAACTCCATATTGGCGATAGACACTCCCGCCCGATAAGCAATAGCTACTCCATCGCCGGTGGCAATAGGCGGATTAGTATTGTAAAGGTAAATTTGGCCGATTCCGCCTGAGGCGAGCATGGTAATTTTTGAGCTGAATATTTTTATTTCCTTTTTTTGAGAATCAAAAACTATTGCCCCCGAGCAGATTTCGCGGTCAATATTTTTTCCGGTTATTAAATCTATAACCAAGTGATTTTCATATATCCGTATATTTTCTGAGTACTGGCGGACCGCTTCTGAAACTGCTCTTTCTACTTCTCTTCCGGTCAAATCTCCTGCATGCAAAACACGGTTAGCCGAATGTCCCCCTTCACGAGTGAGGTCATACTGACCGTCTTTCATACTGAAATTTACTCCATAAGAGACCAGCTCTTCAATAACCTTTGGGCCAAGTTCAACTATTTTTTCAGCTACTTCCAGGTGGCAAAGTCCGCACCCAGTTTTAACAGTATCTTCTATATGAGATTCAACCGAGTCTGTTCCGGCTAAAACGGCGGCTATTCCACCCTGAGCCCGGTTTGTAATTGAGTCGGTTGTTCCTTTTTTGGTGACGACCGCAATTTTTAAACTCTTGTCATGCTCTACCAGTTTCAGGGCATAAAATAGCCCGGCGATGCCGCTGCCAACTATAAGAATGTCAAACTGTTCATAAATTTTCATTTAGTATTTCTCAAATTGAGTTTATCTTTTAGCTTCAGAATAAACTTTTCTTCTCCCGGGTCTAAGTCTATGGACTGTCCAAGGTAATATATTTCCCGGCCAAAATCAAAGTTTCTTAATTTTACCCAGTCTTTGCCGGTTGTAATGATGATATCAGAATCATATTTCCGGGCCAATTTCTTGATTTTTTGAAGCAGATGGTCGTCATATTCTTGATGATCAGGCAGCTCTAAGGCGTAGTCAATTTGAGAGGCTATTCTTGAAACCTGTTTTTTGAAGGCTCCAAAATTACCAATCCCGGCAAACAAAAAAACAGATTTACCCGACAATATTTTATCCGGTAAAGTTTTCGTTGTCCCAATTAAATCATTACTTATAAATCTTGCCCGGTAATAATCAGCCTTTGAGTTAAATTCTTTCAAATATTCAATTTGTTCTTCAGTATCATTGCTAAAATTTGTTCTGGTCAGGATAACATAGTCGGCTCGCCGGATAGATTTAATAGGCTCTCTTAAAAGTCCATAGGGAAATAATTTTAAGAGTTTAGCCGGCAGCGTGGCATCAAAAGTAACTATGTTACAGTCTCTATTTAAACTCAGATGCTGAAATCCGTCATCGATTATTACTAATTCAACCAGACCTTTTGATTCAAGATTCTTTGCGGCAATAGATTTTTTCTTATCAATTGAGAAAAGCACTCCGGGAAGAGACCTGGCCAGAAAATTCATCTCATCCCCGACCAGCGACGGTGAGCATTTTGCCAATTTGAATCCTTCCATTATTACCGGTTTAATCTCTTTTCTGCCGTATCCTGATGAGACAATTCCTACTTTGAATCCTTCGTATGTTAACACCCTCGCTATAAATTCAACAATTGGTGTTTTTCCGGTCCCGCCAACGGTTACATTACCGACAGAAATAACAGGAATGCTGAGCTTGATTGGTTGATCTTTGACAAGTGACCGAAGTAAAAGTAGCAGGCGATAAACTAGCGAAGCAACCCACAGGATGAACGCCGGAATTGCCCAAAGAGAAACTTTTTTCCTTCTCAGGATTTTTTTCCAGATTTGTTCAAGCATTTTCAAAATTACCTATTATATAATTTCCGATGATTGAGCTGGCCGATTTTTCCGAAAGATGCTCTGTTTTCTTGTGAAACGATATTTTCCCTTCGATAATTTCTATAACTTTTTCGATCAGCTCTTTTTCTGTGTTAACCATCAGTCCAAAATTATTACTTTGCAAATATTCAGACGAATCTTTCACATTATAAACTGAGTTTCCAAAAATTACCGGAACACCGAACCACACCGGTTCCAATATGTTATGGCCGCCCAAATCAGTCAAGGTTCCACCAACAAAGGCAAGATTAGACGCCGGAAAGATATCACCCATCACACCCATCTTATCAACCACAATAATATCTTCTTTATTTTGTGCCTCGCTATATAATGAGTAGGGCAGATTTTCTTTTCTTAACAAGGCACATATTTCTTTCAGTCTTTCAAGATGTCTGGGGGCTATCAGTAACTTAAAAGAGGCATGCATCTCTTTTACTCTCTTGTACAATGAAATCAAAATCTCTTCCTCAGGTGGTCTGGTAGAGACGGCTGTAAGAAGAAACATATTTTCTAAGGCAGAAAGCCTATGTCTTAATTCATTTTTCCTGCCTTCGGAAACCAATTTAAGTGGAAAGTCAAATTTCATATCACCGGCTATTTCCGCTCTATCAGCAGGAAAACCAAGATCAAAAAACCGTTTGGAGTCAGGACCGGATTTAAAGAAGATTCTGTGATAACTTTCAAAAAGGTGACACATAGTCCCTTTTATCATGTTATATTTGCCGAAAGAATTCTCCGTCATTCTTCCGTTTATCAAAATAAGGGGGATGTTCTGGTTGCCTATTTCATTGATAAGATTAAACCAGATTTCTGTCTCGGCAATAACGACCATATAAGGATTCAATTTTTCAATGGTTCCTCTCACCGCCGGCAGGGCATCAAGGGGAAAGTAGCTGATATCAATTTTGTCTCCATATAAATCTTTAGCCGTCCCGTATCCGTTTGATGTTACAACGGTTAGATGAATTTTTCTATCAAAATTTTTGATCTCCAAATAGTTCAACAGGTTTCCAATAACTTTGACTTCACCAACCGAGGCTGCGTGGATCCAAAGAGTTTTTTCTGTTGATTTTTCGATTAACCCAAGCCTCCCCCTCCACAATAAGTCACCTTTCTTATATTTCATATATCCGAAAGGAAATATAAGCATATAAATGATGTATGTTAGAATCTTGTAGATAAACAGAAGCATCAGAGGTACTCACATATTATATTTGCCGCTCTCTGGGAAGCACCTTTTCCACCTAAAAGGGAGGGAATTTTGTGAAGTTTCAAAATAGTTTCATCACGATAATTTTGGTTTTCTATAAACTTAAAAAGCTCATTTGAAATATTTTCCGCCGTTGCTTGATTTTGAATCAGTTCCGGAACAACTTTTTCATTTAAGACCAGATTTACCAAGGCTATTTTGTCAATTGTTAACACTCTTTTGGCAATCTGGTAAGTGATTATTCCTGTCTTGTAAATGACCACCATCGGTCGGCCAATAATACCGGTTTCTAAAGTCGCCGTGCCGGATGCGCATAAGATGAGATTGCTTTCACCAATTACTTTGCGTGAATCATCAAACAGAATTTCAAAGAGGCCTTTGCCTCTTTTATTTAAGAACGACTGATAATCAATTCTATTGCTTATCCCGGCAATTAAGACTTTTAATTTGCATTTTTTAGCAAGTAATTCCGAGGCATCAAGCATAATTGCGAGCATCCTTTCAATCTCCTGTGCTCTTGAGCCGGGGAGCAAACCGAGTGTCAGAGTTTCATCATCTGGGAGTGGTGAGCTTATCAGAGATTCGGGGATATCCTCCATCAAGTAATGACCAACAAATTCGTTTACAATATCGTTTCGTGACAAGAACTCCTGCTCAAAGGGCAAAATACAGAGGACTTTATCAATCAGCTCTCTGATTTTGCCTATTCTTCCTTTGCCCCATGCCCAGACTTGTGGTGAAATATAATATATTATGGGGATGCCTGAAGATTTAACTTTCTCGGCTAAACGAAGATTAAATCCGGGATAGTCCACCAGTAAGACCAAATTTGGACTTGTTGATTTTATTTCATTGGCCGCTTGATTCAGAAGTTTTTTGAAAAAAAATATATTCTTTAGGACTTCCCAGAATCCAATTACAGAAAGCTTTTCTCCGGAGACTATCTGTTTCTGTCCGATCTTTTTGAGTAACCTGCCCCCCAGTCCGGTGAACAATAAATCTTTGTTTCTTTCTCTTAAAGAATCAACCAGTCTTGCTGAGGCTATGTCACCGGAATAATCTCCGGCCGAAAGAAATATTGTGGGAGGTTTCATTCAGAGGGAACCTGACTCAACTACTTTCTTGAGAGACTGCTGAGCAATCTTTTCTATATCCAGTGCCACGCGTAAGGCTTCCTGTGCTTCAATGACCGGAACATCAGGGGGAGTTTGGTTAATTATTGAATTCAAAAAGGATGAAAGCTCTTCGCCAAGCATATCTTTTCCGGAATCTGTAATTTTGATATATGACAGCTCTTTTCCGGATTTTCCCAGCGGAATTTTCATGCCGCCTGTTTCATCTTTGTCTGTGGCAAGAGTATAAAAATCAGCTTGTTTTTTTGCCAAGTCTAATGAGTAATAGCCCGATTTCTGAAAAATTCTCAGCTTTCTCATAGGAGAAAGTGAAATGCGAGAAGCAGTTAAATTTGCCACCGCCCCGTTTTCAAAAGTGATTCTGGCATTGGCAATGTCGGCTCTGTCTGAAATTACATCAACAGCCGAGGCCTGTATGT
>JACZYS010000003.1:6531-29896 GCA_022570975.1 Candidatus Zixiibacteriota bacterium
TAAGTTAGCGACACAGCCATTTTCGAATTGGATTCGTGCATTGGCAATATCTTCAGAATCTGAAATCACAGACACACCATTGGCATCTATTCGCTTAATCGGGCTATTGACGATTGTCAATACCAAATCAATATCATGAATCATCAAATCAGAAATAACGGCTACATCGGTACCCCGCATATCAAAGGCAGCCAGGCGATGAGCTTCTATAAAAGTTGGTGAGATTTTTTTCTCTCTCAAGGCTACAACAGCCGGATTAAAACGTTCAATTTGTCCCACGGTGACAACTTTCCCTGATTTTCGCACAATAGCATCCAATTTTGCCGCTTCCTCAGTTGTAGCCGTAACCGGTTTTTCTATGAGAAGGTGGCAGTCATTTTCTAATAGAAATGATGCTGTCTCAAAATGAGCCGTAGTGGGTACCACAATTGAAGCAGCTTCAACGTTTTTTGCAAATTCTTCTAATGACTCAAAAGCTGTTACGTCATGTTCCCGGGCATATTTTTCTCTGGTATCTGAATCTATGTCATAAAAACCAATAAGTTCAGATTGCTCCAGCTGGTTATACCATTTTAAGTGGTGTTTTCCCAGAGCACCAACACCAACAACCCCGGTTTTGATTTTTTTCATGCTGAATAATAAGAAAAATCCGGGCGAGCGCAATTGAATATTAAAAATTGCCCATAAATGAAAACGGCCGGATAATTTAATATCCGGCCGTCTATTATGAGCTATAAAATATGTCTTAGAATGCGGCTCTTATACTAAAGAACTGGTTACTTTCAAAGACATCGGTTTCGGTCCAGGTATAGTCAATTGACAGATTCATATCTCCCACCGGACGGGTGAATCCAAAACCAACGGTTGCTCCATAAAGCCACCCTTCCTGAGTGGAATAGTTATAACCACCTCTTACAAACAGCCAGTCATCATAACCGTATTCCAAGCCACCCTGCCAGAAATCGTTATTCTGGTTGTTGCCTTTGAAATTACCTGTTGCCGTTACGGTATTCAGTCCGTTTGACATAAACTCATATGCCAGACCAATATTTACTGAAGTAGGCAGTTCTGAGCCGGCGTTCTCACTTGAAACCGGGCGGTTGCCAACAGAAGATGGGCGGTCAAATCCCTTACCGGTGAAAGTAAGGTCTGGCCCATAGTTCTTGAGCACAATGCCCATGGTCAAGCCATGCCAACGTGGTTCATATTGGAAACCAAAGTCAAAGGCAAAACCTGAGGCTTGGACTTCAAATATATCTTCGTTAATTAACTGCACACTGAAACCGAAGTTAATATTGGTCGTCATTGCACGAGCGTAAGATAAACCTAACACTGCAAGAGTTGGACTGAAAATACTACCGGTGCCTTCCGGGAAAGCTTCTGTAGTTTCTTCTATGTTTCCAATATTGACAGATTTGTATGAAAATCCAATAACACCGAAGTCTTCAATATTGGTGGCCACAGCAACATAATTAATGTCTATGTCAGCAATCCAGGGGATGTGGGTAAATATGACCTGGGTACCTTCGTCAATATAAGCCAGACCGGCAGGATTCCAGAACATGGCCTCAATTCCTGCTGCATTGGCAATTGCGGAACCGCCCAAGGCGGCGCCTCTGGCATCAGTTGGAATCAATAATTCCTGACCTCCAGTAGTTCCGATACGGCCTTCGTTACCGGCATAAGCAGAGCCTAAGCCAAGTATCAAAAGGACGAATGCAAATAATAAAATCATTTTCTTATACATTATTCTTATTCCTTTCTATTTAATACTGGTTAAGCAGCTCAACTTCTGTGAAGATAGCCATTTTACCAATTTTTTGGCCGAAGCCAGGTGCATCAACTACATATATATATATACCAGAACCAACAGGTACGCCAACGGCATTCTGGATGTCCCAGGTAGCGTCTGTGGTAGTGGCATCAGCCTTTTCAACTGTTGCAATAAGGTCACCGCTTAAATTATAAATAGTGATCGTACATACTGCAGGAAGGTTGGTGAACTTGAGCTCTCTCACTTCTGGACTATTGTCATAGCCGGAGAAGAGATAATATGGGTTTGGTACTGCTCTAACATTATCCAGTACTCCTGCCTCGCCTGATGCCAGATTGGTCTGGGCATAACTGGCTGTGCTGAAAGTAAAGACATCGCCATTTGTATTAGGTTTTGATGTCAGGATTCTAAAAACAGTTCCCGGTTCCGGCAAATCCTGAGTAAATGGCGGTGCATCTCCACCGTTCCAGTTAACCAAGACTGTCCGAGCAAATACTTCAGCATCACCAAAACCATATGTTCCGGCAATCATATCTGCCGCAGCAGCGTTGTATCCACTTTCTCCAGCGCTTGGGTCTGCACTTGGGAAGAACCAGTATATCCAGTCAGTAAACGGATCGTTGTCGGCACCAGAACCGGAGTGTTCACCACCGGCAGGACCTATTAGCGCAGTCGAATCAACAATAGTTGTATCTGGAGGACTAACTGTTGTGTCGATTAAATAAGTATACGAATAAGGGTCACCTGCAGAACAACCCCAAGCTTCAAGGTTATATACAGAATCGCCTACGGCAATACCATCTGCCCAGGAAAGTAACCAACTAATCATGCGGACATCATCTGATGGATCGTCTGGAGTACCAATTCCGATATTCCATATTTCAAAAGGAACCCATATGGCCGCTTCATCTTGGAAAGCACGGATAGCTGTTGAACCACCTCCCAAGGTGCTGTCATAGTCTCCATTACCGTCAAGAACTCCGGTGAATCTCATTTCATAGTCAGCGATTCCAATTGTACCTTCAGTTCCTCTTATTGATCTTTCCAGGAATTTCGCATATGAACCCCTTGATCCGCCGTCACAAGAACCTCCATCATCACCGGTATGGAAAGCCCAGTGACCGCCTCCAACCTGCTGAGCATCGGTTGGATTACCTCCCGCAGTTGTCGGGAAGCCCTGGAAGTCAAGTGCACCGGGGTCTGGAGGGTCAACCACACCAGCTCCGTTGGCAACAACATCAAATGCCCTGAACAGACCTGAGGTACCGAGAACTTTAATCCGCATACCGTCGATGATGAAAGCATCATCATTCCCACTTTGGTTTTCCTGATTAGTTAAAAGCATTGTACTAGTTGTAGTGTTTTCAAGGTTCCATGTATATGATGTATCAACTGTAAATGAGCTGTCAATTAATAATGTAGTATCAGGAGGAGAAACTGTAGTGTCTACTGTTACGGTAGTATCAATTGTTGAATCTGGCAGTGCCAAGATTTGATTAAAAGTCACTTCATAGGCATCACCGGTTATCAGCGAAGGCGAAACTACCTCGGCAATCACGGCGCCATCGGATACTCCCGAAGGGTGTGAAACCGGAATAGTGTCTAAATATCCGGCAATAACGTCAGTTTCCGGCGAAGTTGGCTGAGGCACAACGATAATTTCTGTAGCAGAAGTTATCGTCTTTGGCAGAGAGCCGGCATCATAAGAATATGCTTCAACTCTGAAATAATATTCTGAATAGTTAACAAGTCTTTCACCTGAATTAATATCAAATGTGATGCTGAAGAATCTCTGGAGACCGTTATCAATACCCAGTTTAACGGCTCTTTGTTCTAATTGACCGGTAAGAGGGTCTAAAACTTCGTCTATAATTGAAGTAATGTTATCAACAAGGTCAAAGTTTGCAATAGTTCTCCATGGACCTGTAATTGATTCACCCTGTAATACAGTGTAGCCCTGAAACTCAAGACAACCGGGACTGGCTTCTGAAGCAGCTGTCCAGGAAAGAACAATCTGATTATTCAGTTCTTCAACAGTGACAACCGGTTTGGCCGGTGCATCACACAGAATAAAGTCAGCGTCATAAGCCAGCTGAGCAAACCTGTCAACATATTTCATGACAGAAATTGATGAAAGACGGTCACCGCCTCTACCCAAAACAACTGCTGCCAGGATTTCTGTTGAATCGCCCGGATCAAAATCAAACGGACCGGTTGTTAACATGTAACGGCGGTCAGATGGGTTAACATCTATAAATCCGATTCTTGTTGCCGGGTCTCCGGCGCCATAAAACACGGTAGGATTACCGTTTTCATCTAAAAGGTCTGAACCGTCTGCCCTGAGACCTAGCATATAATTGTAAGTCTCAATTGGTGTACCCGGGTCAGTACCATTAATGTACTTGTTAAACGAGGTCATTGGCATGTTGGTAAATCCGGGAAATGTGGTCCCCCACATTTTGGCCGTGTCGCCTGCGCCACCAGGTATTAATGGTCCCTGGAAGAAGTCAAAGCCTACGGCCGGAGGATTGTCACCATAGTCCCGGTCGCTTCCGGCGTTATAACAATAACCCATAGATAATACCGTGTCAGAGCCTACAAAGTCATCACCGGCATCGCCCAAATCAGGGTCGGCCCAGAGTGATACGAACATATTCCTGAGGACTTTGTTCCCCATATTATAAATCTGGAATTTAACAAAAACACAGTTTTCAAGCGGGTCGGTACGGTCAAAGGCAAAAGTTGTCTGTCTTATTTCCACACCAAGAGGGTTGGCAACAGAACCGGCTGAGTTCAACTTTTGACCCGGATTAGCGTCATTATAGACGCCCCAAAGCATCTGGTCACCCGATAATAACGGGTTACCTGAGCCGTCTACAGGGGCACCGTGTGATACCGGCCAGTCTGTGTAATCCTGGTTAGGATTGCTTGCCATACTGTCTTTATGCAGTTGGTAAACTCTATAAGTTGGGTCAGTTGCCGCATCTGGATCAAATGTACCGCCAACCATTGGTCCCGGCCAGAAGTCATCTGAATATTCAGCAACAGCAACAAGGGTGTCACCAGTTGTCGAATCAATAGCTCCAACCCAAATACCTGCGGCAAAGATTGCACTGGTAGTATTGGTTTGGTCCAAAATTGCGCCAAGTGTCGTAAATGGGAAATAGAGGCCGTCATTCTTGTTGAGGAGACCTCCTTGGTCATATGCAAACGAGCCTTTGTTTGTAACAAACATTAAGATGGCGTTTGCAGAAATGTATGATTTTGTGTCAATAGTCGCCCCAAAACTATTGCCTATTGCTCCTTTATATGGAGCCGCAGACAATACCGAGAGGCAAAGAACTATGACAGCAAAAACTGCTAAAAGTTTTAATCTCATTTTTTTCCTTATCCTTTCCATTTAGAAAGATACTCGCAACCCGAAATAGACTTGACGGGGTGCGCCATAGTTCCTGGGATCGTTTTGTGCTAATTGATATTTCTCTTCACCTGTCAGATTAGCGTCATCGCTAGGGGTTGAAAATAACGTAACAAAATCCTGACCTTCACCGGTTCTAAGCCAGCCGGTCGTATTGGCCCGGCCGCTGCCTTCCCAGACGTTAGTGACGTTATCACGGTCAAACAGATTTTTGACCCACAGGTAAGGTCCAAAACTGAAGTTTGACATTTCAAATTTCTTTTCAGCTTTCAAATCAACAGTCATTGTCCAAGGCAATCTGGCCGAGTTTCTCACATCAGTTAAGTTGGGAGCAAAAGCACCAAGGGTGGCTTCGTTGATTATTGAGATAGGAGAATATGGAAGACCACTTCCGGCATTGAAGACGAAGTTAATTCCAAAGTTTTCTAAGATATAAGTGTCTCCCAACTTTGGACCTTCGCCTGAGGCATATCTCAGGTCAAAAATTCCGGTTACTTTATGTCTTTGATCATAAGCAAGCGGTGCCGTCTGTTTTGGTGCATTTCCATTTACCCAGGCAACGTTTCCGCCGGTATTTGAAAAAGAACCGGTACCGGTAGCAAATGAGTAAGTGTATTTAATGTTCAAGGCAACATTGCTAACCCGGCGCATTTTTAGGCCAAATTCAAGACCCTTAATTGTGCCGTAGTCAGTATTTCTATAAGTGGCAAATGAAGTCGGAGCCGAAGGCTGATTCTGGACCTGCACCAAACCTGTAACATCACGATAGAATAGGTTGAAATCAAATACGGTATTTTCACCAAGCATGTGAGTCAGACCAATTTCATAGGCGGTTGTTTTTGGAGGCTCAAGGTTTGGTGAACCAAACGATACATAGTATCCGCCAATTCTGACTTTGTAAGCCATATAATCATAACCAACATAAAGATTCTGGAGCTCCGGTCTCTGGAAAAACTTACCATAGCTGAAACGCATTTGAGTCTTGTCACTTATTGGGAAAGCAACACCCAGACGAGGAGAAATACGTTTGAACTTCTCACTGTCTTCCAAATCAGAAGATTCCAAAGTTGAGATTTCTCCGTCATTACTAGCGTCACCGTCGAATCCTAATGAATCAGGATCAAGCGGCAAGTTTTCGTTTCTGAATCTCTGAGCTTTATAATCAAAATAGTCAAAACGCAGACCTGCTGTTATAATCAGTGACTCGTATTCAAATCTGTCCTGAAGGTAAGCGGCAATGTTGATTGGCTCTTTGGTTGCGTTTTCAAATCCTTCAGTATCAGATTCGTTTCCAAATAAGTCATATCCATAACGATTAACATCCTGGAAACCAATTGAAGGATCATAAGTTAAAACGGGGAAATAATGACGGTAAAATCTCAAAGAATGTTTCTGGAATTCAAAACCAGCTTTTATTGTGTGCTCACGAGAGAGCTCGCTGGTGATATTTCCGTTGAAGCCTATATATGAAGATTTTCTCTTAAAATAATCATCAAAAACGTGGGATTCGTCTCCGCCTGTGACGAATGTCCGCAGTACACCATTAACAGTTGCAGTATCTGTAACTACTGGAGTTGTTGGATCATCCCATGCCCGGAATAGGTTTTCGGCATCATTTCTTGGGTTGCCGTTTGGTCTTCCATAAGCGTATATGTCCTCTTTATAGAGACCATCACCGCGGAATCTCTCTACGGTAAAGCTTGAAACAGAAAGGTTGTAGAAAGTTTTTTGACTGAGAGTATGGGTCAACCTGACGTTAATACCCAGGTTCTTATCTTCGTAAAAAGGTGCGTGTTCACCGTTAAAAAGATAAGAGTGCAGATACTGATTCCATTCATCTTTTGAGCCGTTAGCACTCAACTGAAATTTCATGTTAGGAGTAAAATCATAATTGAGTTTACCCTGATATGAAAAGGTCTCAGAACCGTTGTTTGGCAGTTTATCCGGAGAATCCGGAAGTACACTTGAGGTAACAGAGGATGGAGCCCGGTCATCATGGTCCTTAAACTCACCGGAGAAGAAGAAAGCCCCTTTTTCAGTGAGAGGTCCGCTGAAATTTAACGAATACCAGCTTTGACCATACTTGGTGTCAGTAACTACTTCAGCGTCGGCGTGGTATTCATCACCTCCCGACATAGTTATTACATTAACAATACCAGACTGAACGTGACCATATTCTACCGGGAATCCTCCCTGAATAATAGTTACTTCTTTAATGGCATTGTTACTGATATTTGCGGTTGAGTTACCAGAAAGCGGATCCTGCTGTGAGAAACCGTCGACATAGTAAGCAACTTCCGATGCCCGACCACCGCGAATATTTAATTCTGATCCGCTGTTGGTGGCTTCTCTTGCTCCGCGAAGACCTTTGATAGAAAGATTTGGTCTTATCTGAACAACGCCGGACTGTAATCCTACTACGTCTTCAAAGCCTCTGGTAGGCAGAGCTTGAAGCTCATCTCTTTTTATAATACTGATAGCCGCTACTTTATCTCTTATAATTAGCGGGTCTTCTGCTACAATCCTAATTATTTTACCAAGTTCAGTTGCAGCCGATGTCATTGCATGGTCCTGATAAGTTGCTAAATCTGCAGAAACTGAAACATTTTCAACTTCAATTGTAGCATAACCGACCGAACTAATCTTGAGGGTGTATGTACCTACCGGCACATTATGAATGTTGTACTTTCCATCAACATCCGTGACACCTCCCAGGTTAGTGCCGTCCACTGACACACTAGCACCTACTACAGGATTTGAATTCTGGGAGTCAGTGATAACACCGGTAATTTTACCGGTAGTTGCTCCCCAGCCGGATCCTGCAATAGATAGCAGCAACATCAATGTCGCAATACTAAGATATTGTTTCATTTAGATGTCTCCTTACATAATTGAAACATTAGTTTATTGTCCATTTTTATTAGTTGCAATAAATTGATTTTTGGATTTCCCTCACCGTCAAACTTTCCGGTATCCAAACCGGTTTTAACAGATATCAAATCTTCCATATACATCCTGTTGTTTCAGAAATTAACATTAGCCTTAGTTAAAATCTGGTTGTTAAAACATTGTTTTGTGCCCTAATAATGCAATAGTTTAATGCTTTAGGTCAACAATAACTACGAATTATTTGATTTTTTTTTAGCTGCCAAACATTTTTTCACCAAATAAAACAGTTTCTGCGTCAGGAAAATTTCGGCTGAAATTTTTCCGGATTATTTGGATGGAAGCTGTTCAGAGTGACAGAAGCATTTAATAAAGATTGATGTTTTGATTATCCAGCTCAAATGTGCTTGTAAGACAATCACTTACGCCTTTTCAAGAAAGACTTATCCACAAAACGTGATTTTCTGCATAATCATCTTGTCGAACAGGGCAAGAGCTGCTAAGGCCCTGTATTACAGTTAGTTATGCCCAAATGCCTTCTTGGCTTTAATAATCTTAGAAAGATCATTCAAACTAAGTTGTTGGGTTCTTGCAAAGGCATCCTTAGATGCCAGAGCACAAAAGGCAGACTGAGGGCTAAATCATTCAATAGTGGAAAAATCCGGTTATCCATTAGTAATTCAACATATTTTGGTTCACATATATTTAAAAATCCGAATTTTCAACTTCTGTAAATTATGAAAAATAGTTTCTGGGTTGACCAAAATAACACTTAGGTTTTTATTTTGTCCTATCAACTCGCCAAGGCGGGTTCTTTCTATTTTCTCCGGCGTAGTAAAGACAGATGATATTTTTTGCAGGGTCCAGCAGTCTTGCTTCCCTCCACAACCACGGCATATCAACTGGACCTGATTCAAATTTGAATCCTTTTTGCTTCAAAGATTCTACCAAGTTATCTAAGTCTTCTATCTCAAAATAAATTATTGTAGATGGATTAGTTTGTGTCTCTTCTAATAAGTGTACGGAGAAAGTGCTGTCGCCAGTAGGAGTTTCAAATCGTGCATAATGAGACGAATCCACAATCATCTTAAATCCTAATTTGAGATAAAATTCTTTAGACTTTTCAATATCTGTTGCTGGCAAAGTGACCTGATTCAAATTCATAAGCAGTCTCTACTTTATGAAATAATATTTATATCTTTAAGCATTTCTTGGAACCTTGGATCGTCCTTAATTTTGTCAAATCTTCGGTCTGAATTAATGTGCAAGTGAATTAACCATACAGATTTTTCAGCGGCAATTTTATCAAACCATTCAAAGGCAGAGTCAAGGTCCCCCAACCCGACATATATGGATGCAAAAGTGTAAGAAGAAACGAATTTTTCTTCAGATAATTCAAGCAGTTCATTTAGGATCACTTTTGCCTCTTTCGTTTTGCCGGATATTGCCAGAGCATGGGCTAATGCTCCCTTAAACATTGGGGAGTTTCCTGAATATTCTAAGGCAAGCTCAAATTCTTTTATGGCCTGTTTATACATATCCAACAGTTCATAAGTCAGGGCGAGAATAAAATGAGAGACCGGGAAAGTGGAGTCCATCTCAATAACTTCTTTTGAGGCTATTATTGCTTCCCCATCTTTGCCTTTAATATAAAAATCTAAAGCAGGTCCCAGTTGAACTATAAGTGAAAGAGGGTCATGACTCTGGGCTTTCTTGATCAATGTTAAAGCATCATCCATTTTTCCTAAAGCCGTAAGCTTACATGCATGTCTCAAATATGCAATTGCATAACTCGGATTTAGTTCTGTTGCCTTTTCAAAATCAGCAAACCCCCTTTCCCAGTCCCAGTCAGCAAGCATGTTTCCATGAGCTCTTGCTTCGTATCCTTCGGCCAAATTATCATCCAATTCCAGTGATTTTGCGGCAGCCGATTTAATATTTGGTATTGTATCTGCGGGAGAAAGTATTTGATAGCTACATAATAGTGAGTAACATTCTGCTATTCCGGCAAAGGCCAAGGCATAATTTGGGTCCTGATCAATTGCCTGTCTGAGATAATCAATTCCTTTTAGCAGTCCAACTTCTGTTCTCTTATTCCAAAAGAATCTTCCTTTGGAATACAAATTATAGGCGGCAGTATTTTCAGTATATCTTTTTACTACCTTTGCCTTTTCTTTTTTTAGAAGTCTGACCTTCATTTGTTCAACAATTTTAAGAGATATCTCATCTTGAATAGCAAAAATGTCTTCCATCTGCCGATCATAGCGGTCTGACCACAAATGATAACCATCGGCAACATTTATCAGCTGTGCGGTAATTCTAAGTTTATCTCCGGCTTTGCGAACCGAGCCTTCAAGAATTGTTTTAACATTGAGTTTGTTTCCAATTTCGCGAATATCTTCGCTTTTACCTTTAAAGGCAAAGGCCGATGTCCGTGCCACAACATATAGTTCCTCAACTTTTGTTAAGGCATTGATTATTTCTTCTGCCATTCCATCACAAAAATATTCCTGCTCTTTTTCGGTACTCAAATTTGTAAAGGGTAAAACGGCAATTGATGGTTTTTCATTCATAGCCTGGTGATGCTCACCTGATTGGTCCAATCCCATATCCTTTTTCAGCTTTCTAAGATCACTGAGCACACCGGAAGCTGTCTGGTATCTCAACTCGACATCTTTTTCCAAAAGCCTGGAGATAATTCTCTGGAGTTCATCAGGAACATCAGACTTATACCTTGCCAGTGGTTCAGGAATTTCATTGGCCACGGCCTTGATTGTGGCAGCCTCATTTGACTTTCTAAAAGGGCACTTGCCGGTAATAAGCTCGTAAAGAAGAACTCCAAAAGAAAAGATATCAGAACGTTCATCAATTTCAACTCCATTAACCTGCTCCGGCGACATGTATCCAACCGTTCCCAGGGTGGAGCCGGTTTTAGTAAGATGCTCAGAACCTTCCACTGTTGCCAGACCAAAATCCAATATCTTGGCAAACCCATCTTGATCTACCAAAATGTTGTTTGGTTTAATATCCCTGTGAACAATTCGTGCTTTATGGGCTTCGCCCAGACCCTTTGCAATTCCAATTCCCAGTGATAAAACAGAGTCTATTGAACCTTCATGTTTGCTAAGATAATCTTGCAGTGAATAACCATCCACATTTTCCATTGCAAAAAACGGGCGGTTTTCAAATTCTCCAACTTCATAAATTGTAACAATGTTGGGGTGATTTAATTTTGCTGCCGCTTGAGCTTCACGGGTAAATCTCTCTCTTGCAATTTTATCTGAGGAAAGATATTTTGAAAGGAATTTTAGGGCGACTTCCCTGTTCAGGGTATTATCCTTGGCCAGATAGACCTCTCCCATTCCTCCAACGCCAATTTTACTTATAATTTCATAATGGGAGACAGTTGTCCCTCTGGCAAGAACAAGGTGAGTTTCTGTTCTGTCGTCATTAGTCATGATAATATTGTTTCATCTCAAATTTAATTAGTTAATCAAGTATTTCAATTTCTTAAGTAAGACAAGTATAGATAGAACTTTATCACCAGACAAGACTTAATTGGCAGTTATTACAACTTGATTTGTCTCAATTTCAATATTAGTATAATTGAAATATAATGTTCGATAAATGAAAATTAGGAAGCGTGACCATATGCCAAAATTTGTTATTGAAAGAAGTATTCCCGGAGCCGGGAAGTTGTCGCCCCAAGAATTAAAAGCGATTTCCAAAAAATCATGTTCTGTTTTGAATGAAATGGGAACAAAAATTCAGTGGGTGCAAAGCTATGTTACAACTGACAAGCTTTATTGTATATATATTGCCGATGATGCGGAACTCATAATGGAGCATGCAAAAAAAGGCGGGTTTCCTGCCGATTCCGTAGCCCTAATTTCAACAATTATTGATTTGACTACGGCTGAGGATTAACTCTGGCTGATGGGTATACTAATTAAGGCTTTGGGATTTGCTTCAGTTATTTTTTTATAGTCCACCCTACTCCAAGCTTTTCTTCATATCTGCCAGCAGGGCCATGTAAATGTTATGGCAGAATTCCTGGGCTGCTTCGTCATTGTTTTCCCATGTCGATGTCCACTCAACTTTGGCCTGTCCTTCTTCTACCTCAACAACTACCACTTTGCCGACATAATTACTTACTTCATCAGATGAAATAGGCGATGGCCCGTCAGATACGCAATAAGTGAATGTTTTGTTTTCTTTATCAAGAGACAAGAGAGTTTCGTGGAATGCTCCGTTTAAGATTCTTTTTGAGCCAACCTGGTCGCCCGGAATGTCTCCCACCTGCTCCAAACTTGTGATAACATTTGGCGTCCAACTCATATCTTGAAAACAGTTAATTGCTTTCCAGACTTCTTCTGCTGATTTATTTATTATTATTGATTGACTGGTCTGTCCCATGTTGATTCTCCTTTGACAAGTATATTGATAAATTATTCAGAAAATTTACTTCACCCGTTAGATAGAAGCAAGCAGATATCTAATGTTTACTAAAAAATTTCCAAAACAAGCTTTCCCTAATTAAGTGGAGCAGTTTGAAGCGCTTTTACAATACCCTCAAGCATGTTTCTTGAAATAGGTAAAGTTGAAGGTAATCTTTCTTCCCACAATAATTTACCGCCATGAACCAACCTAATATTTGGAAAACCAGTTATTTCAAAATATGCAGCTGCTCTTCCGCTTTCTTTTATAATTGGAAATGCTATTTTATGTTTCTCAAGAAAATCTTCCGTATTTTCATTGTTGCTGTTTTTGGTGAATCTGGTGACTCCAACAACATCAATTCCAAGATTTTTATACTGTTTATAGATGTTGTTAATGTTGGTCATCATCCGATCACAAAACGGACACCATTGCTCCCAAAAAACAAGCAATTGAACATTTTTTTTATTATATACATACTTGCCCTGAATATCATATTCTCTTCCCAAATCCGGGAGGTCGGGATAATCATCGTATAAGGCCGAAGATTCCTCAAGTTTTCCCTGAGTTATTAAAGCAGCAGCTAAAATGGATTTGGTAATTTCAGTATAGTAATCATAGTATTCGCCATTGACATTTTCTATTGCCTTTTTGTAAATTTCTCGCGCCACTTTTTCGGCTTGATCAATTTTCCCGCTCCGGAGTAACAGCCATGCCCGTTGTCTTTTAATACTTACCTCTAAATCAACATTATCCGGATTTTCGCGGAGAGCAAATTCTAGAGTTTCGTTTGCAAAGTTAAGTGCACCAGAAATATTTCCAGTTCGCTCCATTGCACCTATTAAAGAGACTTGTGAAAAAATTGATTCTGCATTTTTGGGACCAAGTGTAGTGCTGTCTATTATGCAAATATCTTTACAATTCTCCAGATAGCTGTTGGACTCCCCAGTCACAGCATAAAGCCAGTTTAAATCTTCAAGTGATTCTTTTGTCAAGGAATCCAGACCGCCAAATGCTTTTTTTCTGAGTGATAGCGCCGTTGTCAAATGATTACGAGCTTCGTCATACCTTCCTAATGCGAAGTAAGCATTTCCTAATGAACTTCTGATTTCTGCTTCAATCTCCGGTTCATCTGGAAAAACACCTTCTAACAATTTGGTTGAATTGTCGAGAAACGTTGTGATTGGGACTTCATCACCAAACCCTGCGGGGATTCCCTTTTCAAAAATATCCGAAAGAAACTGATGAGATTTGCTTACTCTTTCTGCTTCAATTTCCACTCGCTCTCTTTCAGCACTAACTTGAATCAAAAGAGAAGTTGTAACTAAGACACCAACTATTAATAGTACAAATACTGTTGCAGCTGAACTTACTAAGAATTTATTTTTGCGGGCAAATATTTTCAGTTGATATGATAAACTTGGGGAGCGGGCAACAATTGCCTCACCTGCTAAGTATCTGCAAATATCCTGACTTAGTCCATGAGCTGTCTGATAACGCAACTCGCGGTCTTTGTGAAGAGTTTTCTGCAATATGTGGTCAATTTCAACGGCTACCTTTATACTACTTTTGCTCAATGAAGGAGGCTCTTTTTCACGGACAATATTTGCGACCTCATATATTTTTTTCGCACTCAAATCATATGGAAGCTCACCTGAAATCAGCTCATACAAAATGACCCCAAGTGAATAAACATCACTGCGAGTATCAAGGTCATGAGAGTCTGCCTCAAACTGTTCCGGGCTCATATAATGCAAAGAGCCAATAATTTGGCCGACTTCTGTTTGGACATTTGTCTTACGCAAATCAGAATCGGTTGCCCGGGCCAGACCAAAATCTATTATCCTAACTTTGTTATGTGAATCTACTAAGATATTATCCGGTTTTAAGTCACGATGGACAATTCCTCTTTGATGACCAAAATTTACGGCATCGCAAACTTGAGTAAATAAGTCCAATTTTTCATCAACCGTAAGTTTTTTTAGCTTAGCAAATTCTGTAATCGTCTTAGCGTTGGGGATATATTCCATCGCAAAATAAGGGACTTCTATTCCTGAATCTTGATAAGTTCCGGCTTCATAAATTTCAGCGATTCCGGGATGGTGAAGTCTGGCCAGCATCTGTGCTTCATATTTGAGGCGGCTAACCGCTTTTTCTGAAACATCGCTTCCTTTGATAACTTTGATAGCAACTGTTCTGCGAGGATTCTCCTGTACAGCTTCAAAGACTGTTCCCATTCCTCCAGTTGCAATCACTCTCTTTAGGTGATACTTGCCGATTTGCCTTGGATGATGAGGTTGCAGCTTCCCGCTGGTGGAACCGTGCAAATGAGTTTTTGTCTTATCGGATGTATTTAGCTCTGAGTTTGTTTCATCACCGGATTTCTTGTGATCATGGTGCTCAGTCATTGACCAAAACTCCTAATTTGTAATATTTTATAGCTAATTGTGCTAAACGTAAGGTAATTCTTTGAGATGAACATTACAAGTGAAAAAAATAACTGGAGAATTAGATTCAAGATTCACATTAATGAGACTTTCTTTATGCTATTGTAGGAAGCATTTTTATTTTGAAATGGAGATTGCTTACATATCCGGTTCATCAAGGATTAACTTCTTATAAAGATAATTAAATTCCAGGGCATGTCGTTTTGCTCTTTGGAGATTGTCGGCCGCCATCCCATGACCGCCCTGCATCTCTTCATAAAAGTAGATTTTGCTGCCGTATTCTTCCATTCTTGCAGCCATCTTTCTGGCATGACCGGGATGAACACGGTCATCTTTTGTAGAAGTGACGAATAAAATCTCAGGGTAAACAATTCCTTTTTTGAGATTTTGGTAGGGTGAATACTTTTTAATGAAGGCTCTTTGTTCCGGAATATCAGGGTCGCCGTATTCTGCCATCCATGATGCTCCGGGAGGGAGTTTGTGGTAGCGGAGCATATCCAGCAGGGGGACCCGACAAACTGCGGCGTTATAAAGGTCAGGTCTTTGCGTAATAGCTGCTCCCACCAGAAGTCCGCCGTTGCTTCCGCCCATAATACCAAGTTTCTTGGGAGAGGTGACATTGGTGTTAATTAAATCTTCTGAGATGGCAATAAAATCATCATAGCATTTTTGTCTGTTTTCAAGCAGGGCGGCTTTGTGCCATGCCGGACCAAATTCTCCGCCACCCCTTATGTTGGCAAGAGCAAAAACGCCCCCTTTTTCCAACCAGAGTTTTCCCATTGAAGACCAGTAAAATGGAGTTTCAGAAATTCTGAATCCGCCATATCCATATAGCAGAACCGCATTTTGACCATCAAGTTTCATATCTTCTGGTGAAACCAGAAAATATGGAATCATAGTGCCGTCTTTGCTTTTCGCTTCATGCTGGCTTACTTCATAACCAGAAGCATCAAACATATCAGGAAGAGCTTTTATTTTTTCAGGTCTGGAATTTATATTTTCATAATAATAAAGGGTGCTGGGTTTCAAGAAACTTGTATATAAAAGCATGAAATTATTAGTATGTTTACTATAGGTCATAAGAAATGCCGAACCAAAATCAGGGATTGTAATATCTCGCTTGACCCACTTGCTGCCCGTATCAGTCTCTTCCAATTCAATTGACATCATCTCGCTTACGACGTTAGTAAGTTTTGAAACGACAAGGAAATCTTGCAGCTTATAAACAGACTTAACGGCACTTCTTTCTTTGGGATATATAATCACTTCCACTTTGGAGGCAAGGTTACTTGAGGTGATATCAGATTTCTTTACAGCCACCAATGATCCTTCGGGAATACCAAACCACTCCGAATTTAAAAAGAGAATGAAATATCCTTTGAAATATGCCTTAAGAGATACGTCGAGCGGAAAAGGAAGTTCAACTTTGTTCATCCCATCGTCCAATATCCATCTTTTGGATTCCCAGAATGATACTCCCTTATAGAGATGAAAAATATTTTCATCTTTTTCAAAATCAACATAAGCACCAACAGAAACATCAGAATTGTCTCCTTCAAAAATCGTCTCTGCTTCAGAAAGAGGTGTACCCCGCTTCCACAATTTTACAATCCTCGGATATCCTGACTCTGTCATTGTGCCCTCACCAAAATCTGTTCCTACTATTAATGTATTAATGTCGTACCATGAGGCCGAGCTTTTTGCTTCGGGAAGAGTAAACCCATCTTTGACAAATTCTTTGGTTTCCAGATCAAATTCTCGTACAACTGTTGCATCACCTCCACCTTCAGAGAGAGAAATAAGAGTTCTTTTATAGTCTGGAGGAAAAGGAGATGATCCTTTGTAAACCCACTGGGCGTTTTCATCTTCGTTTAGTTTATCAATATCCAGTACAAGCTCCCAATTTGGAATTGCTTTATTGTATTCTTCTAAACTTGTTCTTCTTAAGATTCCTCTTACGTGTTCATCGTCATTCCAAAAATTATATAAGTAATCTCCGTACATTGAGCAGTATGGAATTTTTTCTTTTGAGAGTAATAGTTTTTCGTCATCAGATTGCATTTGAGTAAAAACAGAGTCACTCATAAACTCGTCAATAGTTATCTGGTCATGTGCTTTAACCCATTCCAAAGAGTTCTCACTTTCAATTTCTTCCAGCCAGAGGTATGGGTCTTCAACCTCATTTGACGTTTGAGAATGGATTGGAATGGCCAACAAGAGAGTTGCAATTGACAAAAAAGAAAAATTGATAACTCTTCCATATTTCATTTGATGCTCCTGATAATCATAATGGTTTATAATGACAAAATCATTTCATCCAATTAAGTTAATTCCCTTGTACATGTCAAATGATTTAGATATCACTGTTTTTCTATCAATTAACCAAATATTATGTTTGCGTTAGTTTATTATATTGTTTATTATTTTTGCTATGATAATTTATTATCAGGCAGCTGTTAAAATTTAGATCAAGGATATTGTTATTGCCCCAATCTATACAATAAAGAAAGTTCAACCGGATGAGTGATAAGGCAATTGCCGGTGGACATCTGCATGGATGGATGAAGACAACGCGTTCTGACCCATGGTGGGTGAGACCAACTGCAATCGGATTTTGTTTTCTAATTTTTGGAGCTTACTCAACCTGGGCAGCGTTTCAAGGAAATCATTATTGGTATGGTTCATATTTATCACCATTTTATTCACCTGTTCTTTTTGTAGATATTTCTGCTTTTGGTTCCGCACCTTTAGAACATTCCTGGTTGGGTTTATGGCCAGGCTGGTGGCCGTCACTTTTGCCGGCTTCCCCGGCCCTGTTAATTTTGGCCTTTCCTCTTTCTTTTCGGGCCACCTGCTACTACTATCGGAAAGCATATTATCAGGCCATGGCCCACACTCCCCCTGCCTGTACGGTTGGACCCTTCCCTAAAAAACCGTACCGAGGCGAGACGAAGCTTCTTTTGTTACAGAATTTTCACCGCTATACTTTATATTTTGCATTAATATTTATTGGGATATTATGGTACGACGCTTTTGTATCATTTTTTAGAGACGGAGAATTTGGCGTTGGAGTTGGGTCAATCATCTTGACCCTAAATGCAACTTTTCTAGGACTATATACAACAAGCTGTCATTCATTTCGGCATATTGTCGGAGGTAGAAAGAATTCTTTCAACTGCGATGGATGCACCACCGCTAGTTATGGCGCTTGGAAAAAAGTTTCATTTTTAAATTCTAATCATATGGTTTATGCCTGGATTTCACTCTTCTGGGTTGGGTTTACAGACTTATATATTCGAATGGTATCTATGGGATTCATAACCGACTTTAATACCTGGAATTAAATTCATGACTGACTTTTCTGATATTCAGACTATTGAACATGATATAATTATAATTGGTGCCGGAGGTGCCGGGCTTCGCGCTGCAATTGAATGTTCTGCCCAGGGGAAAAACAGTGGAGTAGTTTGCAAATCTCTGCTGGGTAAAGCCCATACGGTTATGGCCGAAGGCGGCATGGCGGCATCGCTTGGAAATGCTGACCCGCGTGACCACTGGAAAATTCATTTTCGTGACACTATGCGCGGTGGTAAGTTTTTGAACCAATGGAGAATGGCAGAGATTCACGCCAAAGAAGCGCCGGAGCGGGTGAACGAACTTGAAGAGTGGGGCGCAGTTTTTGACCGCACCAAATCCGGACTTATAAATCAGAGGAATTTTGGGGGGCATAGATATCCCCGATTGGCCCATGTCGGCGACAGAACCGGATTGGAATTAATCCGAACTCTGCAAGACCACGGCATTCATCAGGGTTTTGATGTTCATATGGAGTGCACCGCCTTAACCTTGCTCAAAGATGGTGACAATATCTCCGGAGTCCTTGCCTATTGGAGGGACAGTGGAAGATTTGTTTTGTTCAAATGCAAAGCTGTCATATTGGCCACCGGAGGTGCCGGTAAAGCCTGGCACGTGACATCTAACTCCTGGGAATACACCGGAGACGGTCTGGCTATGGGATACAATGCCGGTGCCGAACTGATGGATATAGAATTTGTCCAGTTTCATCCGACCGGAATGGTCTGGCCGCCGTCGGTTAAAGGTACATTGGTTACTGAAGGTGTCAGGGGCGACGGAGGAATCCTGCTCAATAATAAAAATGAGCGGTTCATGTTCGATTATATTCCTGAAAAATTTGCAGCAGAAACTGCTGACAGTGAAGAAGAATCCAATCGCTGGCTCAATGGTGATACCGGGGCCCGCCGCCCTCCTGAACTTTTAACCCGTGATGTTGTGGCCCGTGCCATCACGACAGAGGTAAAAGAAGGACGCGGTTCCCCCCATGGTGGTGTTTTTCTGGATATTGCTTCCCGGGTTCCGGCAGAATTGATAAAGAAAAAACTTCCCTCCATGTATCACCAGTTCAAAGAACTTGCCGAGGTTGACATTACCAAAGAGCCGATGGAAGTGGGACCAACGACTCATTACTTTATGGGTGGACTGAGAGTTGACCACGAAACTCAAGAGACGGCCGTACCGGGTCTCTTTGCCTGCGGCGAATGTGCTGCCGGACTCCATGGTGCCAACCGTCTCGGAGGCAATTCGCTCTCTGATTTGATTGTTTTCGGCAAACTGGCCGGAACAGGAGCATCCCAATATGTTGACAGCTTAAGCAAAAGTTTAGCAATAAATCAGGAACAGGTTGCAACCGGAATCAGAGAAGCAACTTCAATTTTAAACCGGGAATCAGGCAAGAACCCATATTTGATACATGATGACCTGCAGACGGTAATGGGTAATTATGCCGGAATTGTCCGAACCGAAGATGACTTAAAAAAAGGGCTCACTGAGCTTGCGAGAATAAAAAAAGATATTGAACAGGTAAAAGCACCGGGGGCTTCACAATTTAACCCCGGATGGAATGAAGCTTTGGATTTATCATCGCTCATGATTGTCTCAGAGGCGGTTACAATGGCTGCTCTTGAAAGAAAAGAAAGCCGCGGCGGTCACTCAAGACTGGATTATCCCGGCGAAGACTCAGAAGGATTAAAATATAATGTTATCGTTAGCAAAGGTGAAAACGGTATGGAAGTACGTCGGGAGCCAAGAGATACTCCTCCCCAAGAATTAAGCAGGATAGCCAATGCATCCATCGATGATTTGGAAGCCGAGGTTGTACGGGAGAGAAACAATGGCTAAAAGAACTTTCAATATCTGGCGCGGCGATAACTCAAAAGGCAAATTTGAGTCCTACGAAATTGAAATCTCTCCCGGCATGGTCGTTTTAGATGCCATTCATAAAATTCAGGTGGAGCTTGCCCCTGATTTGGCCTGCCGGTGGAATTGCAAAGCCGGTAAATGCGGCTCCTGCTCGGTTGAGATAAACGGTTTCCCAAAACTCAGCTGCATGACCAGAATGAATTCGATTCCAGAGGAAAATGATGTAACTATCCGTCCCTTAAAACCTTTTCCGGTTATTAAAGATTTGGTCTCCGATGTCTCCTGGAATTATGAGCAGAACAAGAAAATTGCACCGTTTAAACCAAAACCAAGAGATGCCGATGGCAACCACCGCATGTATCAGGAAGATATTGACCGGGTACAGGAATTCAGAAAATGTATTGAATGTTATCTCTGCCAGACAATTTGCCATGTTATTAGAGATCAGGGACAAAAGGAAAAATTTGTAGGCCCCAGATTCATGATTCGTCTGGCCTCTTTAGAAATGCACCCCCTTGATGTTGCCGACAGAATACCGGCTATTAAAAATGATCATGGTTCCGGGATGTGCAATATTACTCACTGCTGTACCGATGTCTGTCCGGAACATATTCGGATTACCGATAACGCTATTATTCCTCTTAAAGAAAGAGTTGTTGACAGGTATTATGACCCTATATTATGGTTAAAGAGAAAGATTTTTGGCTGACCTGAGTCAATAGTTGTAGAAAATAAAATAAGAGGCTGGTAAATGAGTGAATTAAAAAAGTTAAACATAAACGCTATTCCAAAAGCTCTGGAAAGGGCAATGCGTTACCGCCTGCTGAACGAACCTTTCCAGACAGAATCAATCTGCCGTGACATCCTTGCCGTTGACGCTGACAATCAGGACGCCAGAGTTATTTTGGTTCTGGCCATGACCGACCAGTTTGGGCAGGAGAAATCCCCTTCTCTGGCCACCGTGGAAGATGAACTGAGACATCTGACTGACAACTATAAACAAACTTATTATACCGGAATTGCTTTTGAAAGACGGGCTATTGCTTCCATCCGCTCCAACAGAATTTTGGACACTGGCAACGCCTATGATGTTCTGCAAAAAGCAATGGAGTATTATCAGAAAGCGGAAGATATCCAACCTGAAAATAACAATGACGCTATTGTCCGCTGGAACGCTTGCATCCGTTTGATTGACCGTCATAACTTAAAACCCGCCCCCGAAGAAGACAAATTTCAACCGTACGGGGATTAGTTTGAAATCGTAAAGAGAGGTTTTTTTCTCTAGTAATTCTTTTTAAGTTTACTGCCAAAGAATAGACTATTAAAGTTTGGAAATCTAGCAGGTATACTCAATGACCCAACGTAATTTTCATTTGAATATGGCTGTGTAAAGAACAACCTATATACATTATCTGAATGAAGGAAATTTCTATAGTAATTAGGTTTAGACACCAATACATGAACTCTATTATGTCTAATGTCAAATGTAATATTCCCAGTTGATTTCTGAGTTATAGTATTGTATCCGTCATAGTAGTTCAAATGTTGAGAAGACGCTTCCCCGATAACAATCATCTTGGGTTTCATGGATTCTAACCACTTTAAAGGAATTTTCCCACTATCTCTACCATGGTGAGCAGCGAATAGAATATCTACAGCAGGTAAGCTCACATCGTTTAATATTTTATTCATAAACGTTGTCTCTAAATCGCCCATCCAAACTACTTTGGCTCCTTCTTTTGATTCATATAATATAATTGGAGATAAATTGTTCGGACGTGACCCGAAAGTTGTAGAGTTTAATTCATTTTGAAAATAAATATTTGAAGTGTCTGGCCATAGAATACTTATCCCTGTTGAGGAAATTTGATTTTCTCTAAGGTTGAGCCATCGTCTGGGACAATTTCTTGAAAGATAATGAGTATTTTCATAGGAATCTCTAAGTTTACGATAAAACATAAAATCACTTGACTGAGGAAATTTGAAAACTTTGTTTCTTACACAATAAAAGTTTGGTAAATCTATTTTACCATATAAGAAGGCCAATCCTCTAATATGATCATCGTCTGGATGAGTTGAGATAAATCTTTGAACCTTTGTCACTCTTGCTACCGCTTTCAATTCTGATAATATTTCAGTATAATTTTCGTTCGTTAAGCAGCAATCAATAATAGTGAGACTTTCAGAATTATGATTGATATAGAACATATCTCCATCGCCAACTGAAAAGGATTTTACGATACTCAAATTACAACCCTTCTTTTTGTATCCTTTTGTCCAAATACCAACTCTGTTTTCTATAAGAAAAAAGAAACAATAGTAACAAAATTATCAGAAGCATTATAAAACGAAACTTCACAATTGCGGGAAAGATTAATTCTATTTTTTCGTATGCTAAAAACAAGAATGTCAATACTATCATGGAAAGTAGAGTTCTATACATGTTACTTATTTCTGAGAGAAGTTCAATTTTGTCATCTTTCTTTGACGCATTTATAAATGCATGATAATCAGTTGGATTGAGAAAACTTATTTTTCTTAAGAAAGGTTCTAAAATTAATGAACCTATCCTACTGACTATTAGCCCAATAAAATAGTATATAAAGGCACCAATAATGATGTTATCTTGTATCAGATTGAATGAACTCACATTCGTAACCATTACTGCAAAAAGAACACCCGGAAGCAGGTAATTGAATAAATTATAGGACGAAATCCTTGCAAAAATCTGATTTATGCCGTTACTCATAAGAAAATATCCTCCAACTCAGTTTTCTTATTTTCCCTGCGCAATTAAAGTTCATTTCTCGCTCTGTATGATAATATTACACGATTTTTTGTCAATGACTTTATGATAGAAAATTCTACCCATTATCAGAAAGTGATAAATCACTTCCTATCATCGGTTATCAACCTTGCGGAGCGGTTGCGGGTGAAATAGTTCCATGCCCAGTGAATCAAAACCAAAACCCTGTTCTCAAACTCAACCAGATACATCAAGTGCACAAACAGCCAAAAGACCCAGGCAAAAAAGCCGGTGAATTTTATCTTTCCCATATTCACCACCGCCTGTGACCTGCCGATTGTTGCCATAGTGCCAAAGTCTCTATAACTAAAACCTTTGGTTTTTTTGCCTCTCAGTTTATCCCGTATCAACCGGCCGACATATTTCCCCTGCTGCATGGC
>JACZYS010000132.1 GCA_022570975.1 Candidatus Zixiibacteriota bacterium
TTCAAAAACTGGTGGTCAACCCAATATTTTCCTTTTGGAGTACTTATGAGGAGTCTGAAAACGAGAAACAGAAGAAACAGAAAACCAAGCAGGATATGCCAGTTATTGACCATAAAATTGGAAATCGTCATCACAATTCTGGTCGGTAAGGGAAGCTGAGCATTAAAAGCACCGTAAAAGGAAATAAATTGAGGTATCACGTATGTCATCAGCACTACAAAAGCCAGCCCGATTGCGACAATCACCATTACCGGGTATCTGATTCCTGACTTTATCAGCCGTGAAAGTTCAAGATCGCCTTCCAGCATATCAGAAAGCTCATCCATAATATCATCAAGTTTACCGGATTCTTCTCCTGCAGCCATACTGGCAACATAAACTTCCGGGAATATCATGGGGTAATCTGACATTGCAACAGAAAGAGAGATTCCGGATTCAACCTTGAATTTGATATCTGCAAGAGCTCTGTTAAACTTGCTGTCTTCCTTACCAATTTTGATAATTTTCAGTGCCCTGAGAAGAGGAATACCTGCTTTGAAAAGGGTAGATAAGTTGTTGGTGAAGATAATCAGGTTTTCATAATCTTTGCTGCCAAAAAATCCGAGAATGGAAAAAAAGGATCTTTCCTTAACCTGATTTATTTCAATTGGCATCAGGTTTTTTTCTGAGAGAAATTCAACCGCCTGCTCTTTATTTTCGACTGTCAGGAGGCCTTTACTTTTTTGCCCTTCCTGATCAATGGCCGTATATTCAAATCTGTTTGGCATAACTATTCTTCTCAGCTATTGTTTCCTGAGTGGCATAGAAATCTTCAATATTTGAGGTTTCCTTAAGGAGTTCTTCCAGGCAGATGATTCCGGTAGAAACTTTTTCCAGTCCCATCTCAAAAATTGGCACGTATCCGCATTTGCGAGCTTCATGTTTGATTTTGTTGATACTTGAGTTATTGTTGATGGCCTCGGCAATTTGAGGTGTGATTTCTATAAATTCAAAAATTCCTACCTGTCCGCTGAATCCGCTGTTTCTGCACTGCGGACATCCGTCTCCACGTTTAAATTTTATATCATTGACCATATCTGAAAGGCCGGCACGGTCCAGCATAGTTTGTGATGGTTTATATGACGTGAGGCAATCTTTACAGTTAGTTCTGACCAATCTTTGAGCCAGAACTCCTTTTATGGATGATGAAACAAGGAAATTATCTATTCCCATATCAACCAGTCTTGTTAAGGTTGAAGGAGCATCATTGGTATGGATTGTCGAAAAAACAAGGTGGCCGGTGAGAGATGACCTGATAGCCATTTTGGCCGTTTCAATATCGCGAATCTCGCCAATCATTATTATATCCGGATTCTGGCGCAAAATTGACCTGAGAATAGACGGGAAGGTGAGCCCGGCTTTTTCATTTATTTGAATTTGATTAATGATTGGCAAAGAATATTCAACCGGATCTTCAACCGTTATAATATTTTTCTCAATTGAGTTTATTTCCTGAAGAGATGCATAGAGGGTGGAGGTTTTTCCGCTTGAAGTTGGACCGGATATCAAAATCATTCCTTCCGGTTTGTGAATAATCTCTTGCCATGTTTTTTCAAGCTTGGCGTTGAAACCAAGTTGTTCGAAAGAGAGCTGAAGATTTCTGCGGTCCAAAATTCTGATTACTATTTTTTCTCCGTGGATTGTGGGAAGGGTGGAGACCCTCAAATCTATTGCATTTTCCTGATGGTTTAGCATAAATCTTCCGTCTTGGGGAAGTCTCTTTTCAGAAACATCCATGTCTGACATGATTTTTATTCTGGAGATAAGCTCGTTTTGCATTTTTTTAGGCGGAGCGGCCTCTTCTCTCATGACGCCGCTAATTCTGTATCTAATTCTCATTCTGCTTTCTTCCGGCTCAATGTGGATGTCAGATGCTTTGTCTCTTATTGCTTTAGACAAAAGAAGGTTGACAAGTTTAATAACCGGAGTTTCACTGTCCAATTCTGAGTGGTAAGAAAGAATGGATTCATTCGTTTCAATAGAGTCATCGCTCTCTCCAATAATCTGACTCATTGAATCAGCAACTGAATAGAACCTGTCAATGGCGTTTAATATTTCAGTTCGGCTTGCTATTGCTCTTTTGATGGTCAGCTTGGTTAAGAAATTGATTTCATCGATTGCAATAATGTTAAGGGGATCTTCCATTGCCAGTGTCAATGAATTACCAATCGAAAAAATTGGGATCAATGAATAACGTCGAGCGATATTGACCGGCACCATTTTTATGACAGAGGGGTCAATAACAAGTGAACTTAAGGCGATTTTTGGAATCGCCAGTCTCTGTGAAACAGCTGTCAGGATATCTTCTTCGGTGACATAATTGAGTTCAACTAAGATTTCACCGAGTCGGCTATTACTTTTCTGCTGTTTTGTCAGGGCGTGGTTCAACTGCTTTTTAGAAATTTTGTTATTTTCGAGCAGCAGATCACCAAGTTTAACATTTTTCATTTTTTAATTCTTATTTTCAGGTTCAACGGTTATTATCGGACGGGACAATTGATTACTATAGCTGCCGGTACAAAAGAGAGGTTTTATATTAGGCATTGTGGAATTAAAGCGATTTTGGGCTTCTTATGCTTTGTAATCGTACCTATCGACAATTCTTTCTCACAGTATAGGTCAGAGAAAAAGTACCCCGGGAGTCAGTTTGAAGGGTTTCTTATTGAAGAAATCATAATTGATAACAGAAATATATATGATACCGAAGAAAGAGAATTTGACAATTTCCTCTTTAGGGTGGTTAATAAACTTCACTATAAAACTCGTAAATCAATTATAGAAAGAGAGATTTTACTAAATAAAGGTGAAAAGTTTTCTCTGGAGCTGGCTGAAGAAACGGTCAGAAATCTCAGAGCCAGACTTAGCTTATATGATGCCTGGTTTGAGATTAAACCTGTGAGTGATAGTAGTTTGAGCCTGAAGATAATTACCTCCGATGAATGGACATTAACAACCGCCTTAGATATTAACCGTGAAGCAAACGAGACCAATAGTCGTATCAGGATTGAAGAGAGCAATTTTCTCGGAAATAATCAATTTCTGGGATTTAGATACTTCATAAGAGAAAAGGAAGAAAATTACTCAGAGCTGATTTACTTAAATAAAAGAGTAGGTGGAAATCCCCTGAACTTTTCGGCTTTTTATTCAAATAATCCTCTGGGGAGTTATAAGAATGTCTCTTTGGGGCATCCCTATTATAGTTTGAGCAAGACAGATGCATATGCCACCAGGGTCAATTTTAGATCCGGAAGAATAGACAGATATCTTGATGAAGTACGAGTGGCAGAATCTCATTTTGAAGGGGAGCGTTTTCAGATTATCTTTTCCAGAAGGTACGGAAGCTCTTCCAGGAAGATTCAATTTAAACCTTCCTACGATTATGTAAGAGAAATAAATTTATCCAATACATTGTTTGACAGCACTACTCTGGTTGTCTTTCCGGAAGACAGCACATACCATCAACTATCTTTAAGTATCAAAGTGGCAGAGTTTGGTTTTGAGAAGCTGCGGAGGATTGACGGCTTTGGTTTTACGGAGGATTTCACAGTTGGCAAATCACTTGAAATCATATTTGCCCGGGCTTATGATTCAAGACTTAAAAGTATTCATTATGATTATCTCGCTTTGCTTTCCGGAAAGAGTTTCTATCATAAAAAATCATTATTTAATTTCAGTTTGATTTCAGAAAACTGGTTTCCGGATGACAGGTTAACAAGAGCTTCGACAAGGTTTAGTTTTGGGTTTTACAATAATCATTTCAATCATTTTACTCTTGCAATAAAGACAACTTTCCTTTCTGAATGGAGGAAGGACAAGACAGATAACTTAATTCTGGGAGGCAGTGGCGGGTTAAGAGGGTTTGAAAAATTCTATAAAACCGGAGATAGGATTGCCCTGTTTAATGTTGAAGGAAGGTTTTTTACAAAGGTCAAAATTCTTTCGGCTCAAATAGGTTACGCTTTCTTTTCAGATTTTGGAAGAAGCTGGAAGAGTAGAGAAAGTTTTAAATTTAAAGATTTTGATATGAGTGTTGGAGCCGGGTTAAGGCTCTATCTGGAAAGGTTTTCCAGCAGCAAAGTTCTCAGGATTGATTTCACCCATAGTGACCGCTTTGGCTGGCAGATTTCTATCGGAACCGGACAGTTTTTCAGGTCCAATCTGAATAGATTATTATTGACAAATTTATGATTTGCAATAGATTATAAAGAGAAGTGGTTTGGCATTTTGAGTGACAAATCGGCCTTGATGTGCTCAAACATAGTCATTTTTGTTATGAAAAATACTGGAACCTAATTCTCACCTAATGTAATTTATTGTCGGGCAATGGCAGTTGCAAGACAATAATTGTCCTGTTTGTTTGGTTTTTTCACGCCGATATAGTTTAAAAATTGTTAGAATATACTTGGAATTTATAATGAAGATTTTCTTTAGCAAAAATATAATTATTTTTCCAGTGCTGGGATTGGTTATTATCGCTTCTTCTCTTTCAGCGGATTTGAGGAAAAAGAGTGTAAGTCCCTTTGCGTTGATAGAGAGTGATTATCAACAGGGACTGATAACCTTGGATGAGAAATTGAATCTGAGGCTTAAACTGATTTTTGATCCTGAAACTCTGCCTGAAAAGTATGGAGTTTCAGATTCCGGGATCAGGTCAATTTCATCAAGAGGGGTGACACCAACTCTGGTTGAGATTTATCAAAACTGGGATGAGCTTTCACCAGAGACCCAGCAAGCATTCGCTCTCGCCAGTGCCCGACCCGGCATGACAGACAATTATGATTCTCCGGGTGGATTTTTTAAACTTCATTATGATATTGCCGGTACTGATTCAGTCTCAGTGGAAGATGTAGATATTAATGGCATACCTGATTATATTGAACGAATTGCATCTTATCTTGATTCTTCATATGACCGTCACCTTGAGCTGGGATATCTGCTCCCACCCTCTGATGGAACAAATGGAGGAGATGGAAAGTATGATGTCTATTTTGAAAAGACGGGTTTTTATGGATATGCGGTTCCGGAAGGTGCCGGAAGTGAATCATGGAATGACGTTTACAGTTACATAGTTTTGAACCGGGATTTTATTGGTTTTCCCTACAACAAAGATCCCGAAGGGCAGGTGTCAGGAGCGGCAAAAGCTACCGCAGCCCATGAATATCGTCATGCCGTACAATGGGCTTACGATATTGGTCAGGAGCTCTGGATAATGGAAGGTGACGCCACCCATATGGAAGATATTGTCTTTGATGCCGTCGATGACAATTACAATTATCTCTATCTCTTTATGGATCGTCCGGACAAGTCGCTTATGGAACTGACTGACCATTATTATTCCACTTTTATCTGGGAGATGTTTCTAATTGAAGTTTTTGATACTTCTTTGATTCTGGCAGCTTGGGAAGGGGCCAGGTATGATAGCTGGAGAAATACACTGACAGACACGCTCTCAGAAAGATATGGCTGGACAGTTGATTCCGCCTTTACCGAGTTTGTGAACTGGAATTTTTGTACCAGCTCAAGAAATGATAATTTGCACTATCTTGAAGCCGAAGATTATAACTCAGCCAGCATATATAGCTCAGAGTTTCTATATCCTGTAAATCTGTCATCACCCTTTTATAATCCTGCCGGGTATGGGGCATCATATATTCATTTCTATCCCACCGGACAACCGGGGGTTTTGACTATTAATTTTAATGGTAATGACAGCCGACAATGGAGTGCCTATTTAATAAAATCATTCAGTATTAACGACCATGAATTTGAAAAAATCAGTTTGGACCCGATAACATATTCAGGTTCTGTTGAAGTTACGAATTTTAATGACTATTACCGGATAACTCTGGCCGGTGCCAACATAATGGAAGATTCATCGGCTGCATCTTTTTCTTATAGCGCATCAATAGAAGTCCAGTATTCATTATCTTCGTTCCTTGTCACCTCCGATACGGTTGTTTATTCCGGCGGAGGAAGAGACTATGAATTTCAGATTACAAACACTTCCGACGGATACGATATCTTAACCGTTACCGCCATTGATGACAAGGGTTGGATAACTCTTGACAGCCTCGTAAAATCTCTGGGGCCGGGGCAGGATACGGTCATGAAAATAAACGTTCTTCCTCCGGCAGGAACCCCGCTTGGTGAAATTTCAAATCTTGAGTTCATAGTCAGGTCATGGGGTGACTCAACCGTCACTGACACAATCAAGAGCACAGGTTTAACCGTTTTGCAGATTGGAGATATAAATTTTTCCGGAAATATTGATATTGCAGATTTGACAGCTATGGTCAATTTCCTATTCAAAAACGGTGGTGCCCCTCAGCCAGTTGTGCTCTCAGCAGATTTTGACTGCAGTGGTGATCTGAATGTAGCTGATTTAACTGCAATAGTGTCATTTTTCTTTAAATCAGGTTCCGGGGTCTCCTGTAACCCATATTAGTTATATTTTTTTTATATTGACTGTCTCTTATATTTTTTGCATTTTGTAATCGATTTTGTGCATCAAAACTTTCAAAATATAACGAATTTACTTCATTTTGTTTATTGATAAATTTACCATGAGTTACGAAATATTGTGCCCAAGAAGATTCTTTTGCCATTTGTGCGTTAGACATGTAAGGATTGATTGTTTGTTTTGGTTTGACAGGTTCTGGAACCTTTACTTCTTTTACTTTTTTGGTTTTACCCTGGAAACTTTCCAAAGTTTTGGGATTATCTTTAAAATAAGTTTTAAGTCTTTTTTCTAAATCTTTTCTTTTAACAACACAACACGGAGAATATATTTGCGTCCTTTTATAATAAAATTATTTTTATCTCTTTTTTCTTTTGTGCTTATCACGGCGGTCGCATCGGGACAGAAAAAAATAAAAGTAAAAATTGCTACGTTAGCTCCGAAGGGCTCTCCGTGGCACGAGATACTCGTCAAGATGGGGAGAGAATGGCGGGAAGCCTCCAACGGGCAGATTCAATTGAAGATATATCCCGACGGGGTTGCCGGTGACGAAGATTCGATGATTCGTAAGATGCGCATAGGTCAATTTCAGGCGGCAGCGCTTACTTTTAACGGCTTAGCGTTCATCGACCCTT
>JACZYS010000133.1 GCA_022570975.1 Candidatus Zixiibacteriota bacterium
AATAATAGAGACTTATCAGGATAAAGTTGTTTATTTGTTGTGTTAGTTGTCAAGATAAAATGCATGGATGTTGTTCATTTAATTGTGTTCAGGATATGTTATATGAGACTCGGAAAAGGGCTGAGGGGAAGAGGTTGGTTAATTAGTTTGAATATTTAGAAAGAACTTATTTTTGCTGAATACCATACTTCTTCATCTTTTTTGAGAATAAATCTTTAACTTTAGTAAATTCTTTAGTTGCTGCCTCATGATTATTTCCATGTTTTATAAAATGCGGTTCATAAATATAATCAACTATACCATCATAAGGACCATTTTCTCCATCAATATAATGTCTTTTACTCATACCAAGACCTCGAATACGAACCTCGTCGGTTATTATTTTTCCATTTTCCATTACATTCTTATTAAAATACAACTAAAACAACAGAGTAAATCTCCTTCTTTAATTACTGTTTTCTTCTTTTTGCAAAAACTACATTTCATCTTCTGGACATAATTGAACCGGGGGAAAGATACACCGCTTTTCAGTTTATTGATGATGCCAATCGCCTCATAAATGATATTTTCTCCAGAGGAAAAATTCCCCTGATAGTTGGGGGAACCGGTCTCTATTTGAAAGCCTTGACTGACGGCGTGGTGGAAATTGATGAGTCTCATAAATCCCTGAGAGAAAAATTGGAAAAAGATGTGAAAGATGGAAAGGCAGAATCAATGTATGAAAAACTCACAGAGATTGACCCGGATGAAGCAGCCAAATTCCATCCTAACAATAAGGTCAGATTGGTAAGAGCACTCGAAATTTACTACCTGACCGGAAAGAGCAAGTCAGAACTTTTCAAAACTGAACAGCATAAAAAAGGTGATTTTGATTATCAGTATAATGCCATTCTGCCCGACAGAGAGCAGCTTTATGAGACAATTAACATTCGCATTGAAAAAATGCTCAATTCCGGCTGGATCGGTGAGATTGAAGAACTTATTGAAAAAGGTCTATTGAACCGGATAAAAAAAGCGAATGTGATTGGATACAATGAGCTGATTGATTATCTGGAAGATAATATCACCTATAACGATGCCGTTGAGTTAATTAAGAAAAACAGTAGAAATTATGCCAAAAGACAATATACCTGGTTCAATAATCAGATTCAGGCAAAAAGTTTTATGAATCCAAACCAACTTCAAGATGTATTAAATTTATAATATCAGAATGTGAGCCTGTTATTTGTTGACAGTACTGGTTTATGAAGATTTCCTTGAGATTGTGAAAGCTGTAGTGTGAGTTAAGAGTTGTAATGCTTTTACCGATATGTATATAGAATGCTGAAAAACATAAGGATCTGAATGGATAAAAAAATCTTATACTTGTTTACTTTTTTGCTTTTTATACTATTGAGCGGCTGTGCCAGTCAGAAAAGACTGTCCACTCCAGTTGTCTACGGCACAAAGCCGGTCGAGACCAAAGCTGTTAATCAGACAGAAAAGGAAAAATCTGACACAACAAAAGCTGAAGTTTTAACTCAGGGAGAGTCAGAGAAAAACGATGGTCAGGAAAGTTCCAGACCTGAACAAGACAATCCTGAAGAACTAAACGACTACTCCAAACTTCTGCAAGAGTCTCGTTTTGATACAAAAGAAGAAGAAGAGCAACACAATCCGACACACGAGCACAATTATGCCAAAATGGATACCGATGACTCAGCCTCGGCTGTCGATGATTTCATCTGGCGGCAGTTTGATTTAATACAAGAATATCATGCCATGGGTGTAATTGCCAACCGTGAGGCAAGCTGGGAAGAAGCCCAATACTATTTTGAAAAATCTTTGAAGATTCTGGCCGTATTGGATATTGAAACAGATTCTTCCAAAACGCCGGAAGCATTAAAATATTCCAGCCTCTTAGATGATATAATTTCAGATTACCGTGTCACTCTTCGTTCACTCGGAAAATTAACTGAAGAGGTCTCATCGGCAGTAATTATCGAACGCTTTGGTGACCTGGTAGAAAGACTCGGCTCCGACAGCATGATGATTTTCACTCAGGAAACAGGCAGGAAGGTTAAGTATGATATCCCCATAGTCATAAATGACCGGGTAAAAAGATCGATAGTATATTTTCAGACGGTAGCCAAAGAGGCTTTCAAGAAATACTTGCGACGCTCTGAAAAATATACTCCGATGATGAGGAAAATACTCAAAGAGTATGGTCTGCCTGAGGACTTGATTTATCTCTCATTAGTAGAATCCGGTTATAATCCTAACGCTTATTCATGGGCCAGAGCAGTCGGGCTGTGGCAGTTTATTTCATCAACCGGAAGGCTTTACAAACTAAACAGAAACTGGTGGTATGATGAAAGAAGAGACCCGGTAAAAGCGACCCATGCGGCCTGCAAGTTCCTGGGACATCTTTACAAGAAATTTGGTTCATGGGATTTAGCCATGGCCGCATATAACGGCGGTCCCGGAAGAGTTTCAAGGACAATTAAAAAGCAGAAGACCAACGATTTCTGGAAACTGAGATTAAAAAGACAAACGATGGACTATGTTCCCCTCATAATGGCGGCAACCATAATTGCCAAAGAGCCGGAAAAATATGGTTTTGCAAATATTGAAAAAGAGCCGGAAGTTGTCTGGGACGAAGTTGAAATTAACCGTTGTTTGGACTTAAACATTGTGGCCAGAGAAATAAATAGTTCTATCTCCGAGTTAAAAACTCTCAACCCGGAATTACTCAGAAGATACACGCCGCCCAATGTGAAAAAATATCTGCTAAAAATTCCAAAAGGCTCTAAAACAAAATTTCTTGTCGCTTATGAAAATATGCCCTCACCTAAAGAAACCAGCTGGGTGAAACATAAAATTAGAAGAGGTGAGACAATAAGCACAATTGCCGCTCGTTACGGCGTCTCCCAGTATGCCATTCTTCAGGCCAACAACCTCTCCAGACGTTCAACTATTTATGCCGGCAAGAAAATAGTTGTTCCGGTTCCGTTAGATAGAAGTTATTCCGGCTATTCCAAAAAGAAAGATTATGATTCATATAAATCCAATAAATCAGTTTATTCAGTCCGTTCCGGTGACACCATGTGGGATATTGCCAATGCCTTTGGAACTACTGTATCCGCACTGAGGAGAATAAATTATATTGAGCGCGGTTCAAGAATATATGTTGGACAGAAGTTAAAGATTCCGTCATCGGCCAAAAAACTTAAGAGTAAAAATTCAAAAAAGTCAAAGTCTCCTAAAGCTTATGCCTCCAAACCAAAAAGCAGCAAAGAAAAATATGCCAAGACTTACAAAGTCCGTTCCGGAGACACTCTCTGGGATATTGCCAGAAAGTTTGGTACTACTACCTCAAAAATAAGAAGTTTCAACGGTCTGGGACGTTCAAGCCGTATTTACCCCGGTCAGATTTTGAAGCTTAATGCCAGTTTATCTTCGGGTGGCTATGTGGTTTACAAAGTAAAAAGGGGAGACACACTAGGTAAGATTGCCCGAAGGTACAGAACAACTATTGCCAAGTTAATGGCAACAAACGGTCTGACTGACCCGAATGAAATTATAATAGGAACCAGACTAAAAATTTATTAGCTTATAAGTAAGGAAGCTATGGCTAAAAAAAGAGATATAATTGTTGCCGTAATTATTGCCGTCGGGTTTCTGTTCTCGGTTGCTATGATTGCATTGGTATTTATAGGAATTTATTCAACCGATGGTGATTATAACATTGGTGGTTTTGGTGAATCGGTCGGAATCATAGAGCTATTCGATGTAATCAATGAGTCAACAGGCAGACCGGTAATAAAGCAGCTTGATAAATGGGTTGATAACAATTCTATCAAGGCTGTAGTCATACACTTAAATACACCGGGCGGAGGCGTTTCAATTTCACAGGAAGTATATGACGCTGTCTTAAGGATGAGTGAGAAAAAACCGGTTGTCGCAGCAATGGCCTCGGTTTCAGCATCCGGTGGTTATTATATTGCCTGTGCCGCTGACAGGATAATTGCCAACCCGGGAACAATTACCGGCTCAATCGGAGTGATTTTCCAATTTCAAAATTATGGACCACTTTTGGAAAAGATTGGAATAAATACCGAGACAATAAAATCAGGTGAGCTCAAAGATGTGGGAAGTTATGCCCGGTCAATGACCAAAAAAGAAGAGCTGATGTTAAAGAGTGTGGTCATGGATACTTACGAGCAATTCATTTCGGCTGTTGCCGAAGGAAGAGGAATGGAAAGAGATGAAATCTATCCTTTAGCCGACGGCTCAATCTTTACCGGGTACCAGGCTTTGAATCTGGGGCTGGTTGATACCCTTGGCGGGCTCAAAGAAGCTGTGGATTTGGCCGCTGAATTGGCTGATATTGATGGTGAGCCAAGAATAGTTAGACCTTACAAAAGACGAAAAGGCTCTATTTTTGACCTCATGGAGCAGGTTTTGCTGAATATCAATAAACAATTTGAGTCAAAAATGGCTGGACCCCAGTTATTGTATATTTATCAATAAAAATTGACAGATACTCAATTATTTTCAAAAAAAGTTGATTTTTTCCTTTTATTCTCTTGCAAAATTATGTATCATTACCAGTCGCAAGGAGTTACCAAATGCGGGACTCTTTGAATAGAATTGAAGTAATAGTTAATAATAATAATATAGCTAATAAGAGGTAGTTGTGACAAAAGCTGATTTGGTCGAAAAGGTAGCCGAAAAAACCGGCCTCACCAGAACAGATGTCGCCGTTGTTGTCGATTCATTCTTAGATACTGTCAAAAAGTCTCTGGAGAGTGGTCACAATATCGAGATCAGAGGTTTTGGTACTTTTAAAGTAAAGTTGCGTAAGGCCCGCAAAGCCCGCAATCCACGGACCGGCGAAGTTGTTCCCGTCCCTGACAGAAAAGTTCCCGTCTTTAAGCCGTCTAATGAGTTCAAAAACATGATTACGAAGTTGGCTATATGAGAGTATACATGGAGGATTAATGCCTAGCGGAAAAAAACGTAAACGTCAAAAAATTAAAACTCATAAACGGAAAAAACGTAGAAGAGCCAACAGACATAAAAAGAAAAAAGTTTAATAAGAGGAATATTATTACCCTGAAAATGGGAAGTTCTTTCCTTACTTGTTAATGTTAAATTGAAAGAAACAATTTAAGAGATAAAACTATATTGTAACTGTATATGTTACAAAACTTTATAAATATTTTCTTTATAATGCCCGCACCTGAAGTGTGGGCATTTTTTTTGCCATTATATCTTATGGTGAATAAGATAATTTTACATATCACCCTGCTGATTTTTGTAATTTTCTCGACCGCTTTTTCAAAAGAAAGAACGGATTTTAAAGTTAATGGTAACTCAGGCTCAAGCCAGCAGGATGACCCAAAAATCTCCGTTGCCCGAGACGGTAGTTTTGCAATTACCTGGGTTGACAGGAGAAACTCCTCGGCAGATATATATTTTCAGCTTTATGACACCAGCGGTTTTGAAAGCGGAAGCAATATCTTAATCAATGATGACAGCATCAACGCTTTCCAATTCTCACCATCAATTGATATAGATTTTTCCGGCAACTACTCCGTTGTCTGGACAGATTATCGCGATGGCTCTTATCCGTTTGACCCTCATATATATCATCAGCACTTTAACTCATCGTTGAACCTTATTGGAAATAACAGCCGGCTTACCTCCGGTGTCTCCGGGGTAATAAGAGAAACTCCTGATATTGTTTTAACCGGTTGGGGGAAAAACATAATCGTCTGGGCCGATAACAGAAATTCTAACTGGGATATTTATGGTCAGATTATATCAGACGATGGTTCTTTGGTTGGAAACAATTTTATGATCAACGATGACATAAGCAATAGCCAGCAGCACGCTCCAAGAATATCGGCCTCAGATAATGGCTGGTTTATTGTGACCTGGTATGACAACCGATGGGGAGATGATGATATCTTTGTTCAACGTTTTGATTCAGCCGGAAACAGACTGGGTGTGAATCTCAAAATAAATACAGAATCAAACAGAAGCCGTCAGGCCTTTCCGGATATAGCCACCGATGGCGCCGGGCATTTCACTGTCGTCTGGGTAGACTGGAGAAACGGAGCATATCCTACCAATCCGGATATCTACTCAGCTCGTTATGACACTATGTTCACAACTTTAACCGGAAATATAAGAGTAAATATTAACAACCTCTCAACAGCCCAGAGGCAGCCGGCAATTTCGGCTGACCGTATGGGCAATGTGGCAATTATCTGGGCCGACTCGACATCCTTTTCCTGGGATATTACCGGTCAGATGATTGATGTTGACGGAAGAATAAGAGAATCAAATTTCAGAGCCAACTCATTCGGAGATTCAACCCAGCTCAATCCGGACGTGGCCCTTGATGGAATTTTTCGCTATATCACCTGGGCTGATAATAGGGACGGTAATCTGGATATTTATGCATCTATTACCCAATATAATGACCGGGCCTTGGTGGTAACTCCTAACTCGCTTAATTTTGATATTCTTTATAATGACACCGCCGCTTATAAACGTACGATTGTAATAGACCATGCCGGATATAATCCTCTTTCATATCAGATTCTTCCGATTGAGCAGAGCTGGCTTTCGGTGGACAAGTCAAGCGGAACAACGCCAGACTATGTAACCGTAACAATCAGTAGAGGAAACAAGGCACAGGGAAGTTATCAAGGCATGATCACCATTATTGATGTGGATGAAAACGACAGTTCTTTAATAATACCGGTCAGAATGAACATCATTTCACCGGTCATAATACTTACACCTGACTCTGTTCATTTCAATGCACCTTATGGTTCCCTCTCTTTCGTTAGCTCAGATATTACTGTCAGTAGTAACTCAACCGAGCCAATTGACTGGAAAATAATTTCTGCACCGTTATGGATTGGATGGAATGCTGATTCCGGTATGACACCGGAAACTCTTTCACTGACTGCAAATCCTTCGCTATTAGATGCAGGATTGTATGTTGACACAATAAAGATAGCATCAACTGTGGCCTCAAACTCTCCGATAGATTTAAAAGTCGTTCTTGAAATAACAGAGTTGGTGCCGGAGATATTACTT